>NZ_LZJM01000239.1:0-26057 GCF_001667665.1 Mycobacterium sp. E342 | reverse complement strand
CGCGAACAACGCGCCCTGGCCCAGGTCCGCAGCCGGCCGGTGCTCGCCGAACCGTTGAGCGCACTGACGGCGCGCGCCGACGAGATCCACCGCGCCCGCTCGGCGATCCGCCGCGACATCACCCGCCTGGCCGCCGCCGAGACGGAGCGCGTCGGTCACCTCAGCGCGCGGCTGGCGACGCTGGGCCCGGCGGCGACACTGGCCCGCGGCTATGCCGTGGTGCAGGCGGTGCCGGCCTCCGGGCCGCCGGTGGTGCTGCGGTCGACGGCCGATGCCCCGGCGGGCAGCCGGCTGCGGGTCCGGGTTGCCGACGGCGCGGTCGTCGCCGTGAGCGAGGGGCCGACCGATGGCCGATAAAGTGCCCGACAAAGGAGACCAGTCAATTACGCCCATTAGTAGCCTGGGCTACGAAGCGTGCCGTGACGAGCTGATAGAGGTCGTCCGTCAGCTGGAGCAGGGCGGCCTGGATCTAGATGCGTCGCTGACGCTATGGGAAAGGGGCGAGGAACTCGCAAGACGCTGTGAGGAGCACTTAGCTGGCGCCCGCAAGCGGATCGAGGATGCGCTCGCGGCCGGCCAGCCGGACGACGCCTGATTTGGCCATTCAACGAAAGTTTGAGCCGTGACTTTTTTTCAAATTGGAACACGTTTCAGTTATGCTGCGGCCCATGGCTGATGCATCACTGACCACCGAACTCGGCCGCGTCCTGGTCACCGGCGGCTCCGGATTCGTCGGCGCCAACCTGGTCACCACACTGCTGGACCGCGGGTATCGGGTGCGGTCGTTCGACCGTGCGCCGTCACCGCTCGCACCGCACCCGCAGCTGGAGGTGCTCGAGGGGGACATCACCGACACGGCGGTGTGCGCGCAAGCGGTGGACGGCATCGACACGGTCTTCCACACCGCGGCGATCATCGACCTGATGGGCGGCGCGTCGGTGACCGACGCGTACCGGCAGCGCAGCTTCGCGGTCAACGTCGGCGGCACCGAAAACCTCGTGCACGCCGGGCAGGCGGCCGGGGTGAAGCGATTCGTCTACACCTCGTCCAACAGCGTCGTGATGGGCGGCCAGAACATTCCCGGCGGGGACGAGACCCTGCCCTACACCGACCGGTTCAACGACCTGTACACCGAGACGAAGGTCGTCGCCGAGCGATTCGTGCTGTCGCAGAACGGTGTTGGCGGGATGCTGACGTGTGCGATCCGGCCCAGCGGCATCTGGGGCCGCGGGGACCAGACGATGTTCCGCCGGTTGTTCGAAAGCGTGATCGCCGGCCACGTCAAGGTGCTGATCGGCCGCAAGTCGGCGCGGCTGGACAACTCCTACGTGCACAACCTGATTCACGGCTTCATCCTGGCCGCCGAGCACCTCGTCCCCGGGGGCACCGCTCCCGGCCAGGCGTACTTCATCAACGATGACGAACCCATCAACATGTTCGAGTTCGCGCGGCCGGTGGTCGAGGCCTGCGGGGTGAGCTGGCCCCGGGTCCGGGTCAACGGCCCGATGGTCCGCGCGGCGATGACCGGCTGGCAGCGGCTGCATTTCCGATTCGGCATACCCGCTCCACTGCTCGAGCCGCTCGCCGTCGAGCGGCTGTATCTGGACAACTACTTCTCGATCGCCAAGGCGCGCCGCGACCTCGGCTATGAGCCGCTGTTCACCACCGAGCAGGCGATGTCGCAATGCCTGCCCTACTATGTCGACATGTTCCGGCGCATGAAGGACGAAGCGCAGCAAGGCAATACCGCCGCCAAGCCGACGGTCTGACCCGCCCTTACCGAAAGCCCACCATCTCACTGCCCCACGCGGCGCGGATGCGCGCGTCGACATCGCACGCGACGGTGTCACGCTTGTCGATGATCAGGCACGCGCGATCGGCCGCGCGGTAGGGCGTCCAGTCCGGCTCGCCGTCCGGACCCGCGGGCTCTGACCGTGCGGCGAAGTTTACCCACCTCGTCCGCATTCTCTTGGACACCGCCTTGGCGGTCGCGGCACCGCCGAGCTTCAGTGTGGGGTCCTTCGGACCGCCGAGATTGCCCCAGACATAAGGCAACTCGGTCGCGTGAGCGGCGTTGACCAACAGCAGCTTCAGCAGCGGGGTCGCGTAGTCGAAACGGTACAGATACACCGGGGCGACGCGGGAGTGCCCCTCGGCCAGCCACACCGACGGCATCCGGAACCCGACGTCGGTCGCGATGCTCAAACTCCTTGCCCTGCGCCGCAATCGCGAATAGGCCGACCCGATCTGCTCCTCGGTGGGCAGTTGCAGGTCGGGTTGTTCGGCGGCGATCTGATCGAACATCGACGTGATCGCGCGGGGGGTGATCGGCATCAGCCGTGAGCGCATCAACCGAAACAGCGCCGCCTCGTGCCGGTTGGTGCCGATGATCAACGGGACGGGAAGCGAGCGGCCCTCCTGCACTCGCTTGACCGGGTAGTCGTCCAGCAGCTCGCCGTCGATGATCGGGACGAACGCCAGAATCCCCGGATTACGCACGGGCACTTCGTCGAAGACCTCTTGGGAGGCGGCCAGCAGCACCGCGGTGGGCACGGTCGGCAACCGGTCCGCATCGACGTCGAGCCGCTCGAGGACCGTCTCGGCCACCCGCTCCGCCCTGCGCCGGTCGTACACCGACGTGGCCGGCGAGCTCTGGGCGATCGCGCGGGCGAACAAGCCCTCGGCTGCCGGGCAGGCCAGGAGGGTCGTCACGATCCCCGCACCGGCGGATTCGCCGAACAGCGTGACGTTGCGGGGATCCCCGCCGAACGCGGCGACGTTGTCGCGCACCCACGTCAGCGCCGCGAGCACGTCGCGCAGTCCGACGTTGGAATCGAACCGCCGCCGCGAGGTGGTGAATGACGACAGGTCCATGAAACCGAGCGCTCCGACGCGGTAATTGACCGTCACCACGACGACGTCGCCGCCGCTGACCAACCGGCGACCGTCGTACAACGCCTGGCTGCCCGAGCCCAGGACGTAAGCCCCGCCGTGCAGCCAGACCATCACCGGCTTGCGGTCGCCCGGCTGGGTGCCGGACGACGCCCAGACGTTCAGCCGGAGGCAGTCCTCGCCCTGCGGCGCGCCCAGCTCGAGCGGCATGTTGGGAAAGACGGGTTGCGGGCAGGCCGGCCCGTAGCGGGTGGCGTCGGCGACCTGGGTCCACCGCTGGGGCGGCTGCGGCGCCCGGAACCGCAGGTCGCCGACGGGCGGCGCGGCGTAGCGGATGCCCTTCCAGGTTCGGGCGTGGCCGAGGTCCGCGCCCCGGACCGGGCCGTAGCCGGTGTCGACGACGAGAGTGTCACTCGGCATGCGGTGCCTAGGTGAGCCTCTGGGTGAGGAACTCGATCACCCGCTTGCGGGCCTCGTAAGCCGGCTGTCCGTCGACTTCGCGAACCTCGTCGGTCAGCACCGAATGCGCCATCTTGCCGAAACCGCCCACGTTGCCCGGGCTCGAATCGATCTCGATCACCTCGAACGCGTCGCCCAGTCGCTGTTTGAGCACCGCAAAGCGTTCGCGGGGGACGGCGCTGTCCTCGCTGAACCGCAGGCCCATCGCGCACAGGCCGTCGTTCGCTGCGCGCTCGGCCACGGTGGCCAGTTCGGCTTCGCTCAGTCCCGGATCCTGGCGGCGCGCGCGACCCAGCGGCAGCGGTACCGACGGCTGGGAGAGCACCGGGGCCAGGACGGCGTCGTCGACCGCCGCGGCCAGCGCGAAGCCGCCCGTGAAGCATTGGCCGATCACGCCGACCCCCTTGCCCGGCGTCGACGCGTTCAGGTCACGCGCCAGCGCCCGCAGGAACAACGACACGGGCCGCTGCTTGTTCGTCGCGAACGCCGCGAATTCCTTTGCCACGCACGCCCGGCTGATGCTCGCGGCGATATAACCGACCGTCTTGGCCCTGCCCGGCTCGCCGAACAGCGACGGCATGGCGACGGTGAAGCCGTTGTCCACCAGATGATTGCCCAGGGCCAGCACGCCGGGATGGATTCCGGGGATCTCGGGGATCAGGACCACGCCCGGCCCGCTGCCCTTGCGGTAGACGTCATGGGTGTAGCCGCCGCCGGTGAACGGCGCCACCGACCATCCGGACAGATCCGCTTGGGGTGCAGTCACACTCGGCCCTTCCTCAGCGCGGGGGGAGCGGCGGTTGGGATTGCGTCGCCGAAGCCAGCGTACGGAACTGATCGGTGTTTCCGGCACCCGTAATCGCGATTTGGGTGGCGCCGGACGGGCCGGTGAGCCGGGTGGTCCACACCGGCTCCGCGTCCGCCCCGCTCTGGCCGGCGCCGTTGTAGACCACCCAGTTCGTCCCCGCGACGTCGACCGTTCCGGCCGGATACGCCGAGGAATGGATCGAACCCACCAGCTTGTCCTCGTCGGCGTTGCTCTGGGTGAGGCTCAGATACATTCCGGTCGGGCTGATATAGCCGACGATCGAGGTGGGCGCGTTCACCCGCTGACCGGTCGCCGGGTCGGTGCGGCCGCCCTGGATGCCGCCGCGGCTGCCCGAGTTGGCCTGCCAGCCGGCGGGCAGCTTGGGCAGCCGGACGGGGAAGCCGAGGGTCGCGGCATCGGCCCGCAGAGCTGTTGCCGCGTCGTAGGACGGCACCACACCCTGGTGGTTGCCGGGCTGAAACGAGCACATGCCCACCAGGCCCGCCAGCAGGATGCAGCCGAGCACCAACGGCATCAGCGACCAGAACATGTCGCGGCCGTCCTGCAACAACCGCGGTTTGGCGGGCCGTGGAACGGGCCCCGGCACGGCCCCGGCCACCAAGGCCGGCTCGCCCGTGACGGGGGCGTCCGAGCTGGCGTTCAGCGGCGACTCTTCGGTCATCCCCCGAGTATCCCAGTTCCAGCAGACCGATCCGCTTCTGGGACAATCACCAACCATGACAGTTGAGGGCGACGGCCCATCCGGACGGCCACGTGGTGAAGCCCCGGACCGCAACCTGGCCCTGGAACTGGTCCGGGTGACCGAGGCCGGTGCCATGGCCGCCGGCCGCTGGGTGGGCCGCGGCGACAAGGAGGGCGGCGACGGCGCGGCCGTCGACGCGATGCGCGAGCTGGTGAACACGGTGTCGATGCGCGGCGTCGTGGTGATCGGCGAGGGCGAGAAGGACAACGCGCCGATGCTCTACAACGGCGAGGACGTCGGCAACGGCGACGGCCCGGAGTGCGACTTCGCCGTGGACCCGATCGACGGCACCACGCTGATGAGCAAGGGCATGCCCAACGCGATCTCGGTGCTGGCGGTGGCCGAGCGCGGCGCGATGTTCGACCCTTCGGCCGTGTTCTACATGAACAAGATCGCCGTCGGGCCCGAGGCGGCCCATGTGCTGGACATCACCCAGCCGATCTCCGAGAACGTGCGCGCGGTCGCCAAGGCGAAGAACCTGTCCGTGCGGGACATGACCGTGTGCATCCTGGACCGCCCCCGGCACGCCCAGCTGATCGAGGACGTCCGGGCGACCGGGGCGCGCATCCGGCTGATCACCGACGGCGACGTCGCCGGGGCGATCTCGGCCTGCCGGTACCTCTCCGGCACCGACATGCTGGCCGGGATCGGTGGCACGCCGGAGGGCATCATCGCCGCCGCCGCCATCCGCTGCATGGGCGGCGCGATCCAGGCGCAGCTGGCGCCGAAGGACGACGAGGAGCGCCAGAAGGCGATCGACGCCGGCCACGACGTCGACCGGGTGCTGACCACCGAGGACCTGGTGTCCGGAGAGAATGTCTTCTTCTGCGCCACCGGGGTCACCAACGGCGACCTGCTCAAGGGCGTGCAGTACTACCCCGGCGGCTGCACGACGCAGTCGATCGTGATGCGGTCGAAGTCGGGCACCGTGCGCATGATCGAGGCCTACCACCGGCTCTCGAAACTCAACGAATACTCCGCCATCGACTTCACCGGGGACAGCACCGCCGCCTATCCCCTGCCCTAGACCGAGAATCACGCCTGAAACGACAAGGACAGTTACCTATGGCCTTTGATGCCACCGATACCGAATACCGCATCGAACACGACACCATGGGCGAGGTCCGGGTGCCCGCAAAGGCGTTGTGGCGCGCGCAAACCCAGCGCGCGGTGGAGAACTTCCCGATCTCGGGCCGCGGTTTGGAGCGCACCCAGATCCGCGCGCTGGGTCTGCTCAAGGGGGCCTGCGCACAAGTCAACAAGGACCTCGGATTGCTGGCGCCGGAGAAGGCGGACGCGATCATCGCCGCCGCCGCCGAGATCGCCGACGGCCTGCACGACGACCAATTCCCCATCGACGTCTTCCAGACCGGTTCGGGCACAAGCTCGAACATGAACACCAACGAGGTGATCGCGAGCATCGCGGCCAAAAACGGTGTCACGGTGCACCCCAACGACGACGTCAACATGTCGCAGTCGTCCAACGACACCTTCCCGACCGCCACGCACATCGCGGCCACCGAGGCCGCGGTGCGCCACCTGATCCCGGCGCTGGAGGTGCTGCACGACGCGCTCGCCGGCAAGGCCCGCGAGTGGCACACGGTGGTCAAGTCGGGCCGCACGCACCTGATGGACGCCGTTCCGGTCACCCTGGGCCAGGAGTTCAGCGGCTACGCCCGCCAGATCGAGGCGGGGATCGAGCGGGTGCGCGCCACCCTGCCGCGGCTGGGCGAGCTGGCGATCGGCGGGACCGCGGTGGGCACCGGCCTCAACGCCCCCGACGGCTTCGGCACCAAGGTGGTCGAGACGTTGATCGCCTCCACAGGTCTGGGCGAATTGCGCACCGCCGCCAACTCGTTCGAGGCGCAGGCCGCGCGCGACGGCCTGGTCGAGGCCTCCGGCGCGCTGCGCACCATCGCCGTGTCGCTGACCAAGATCGCCAACGACATCCGCTGGATGGGATCCGGCCCGCTGACCGGGCTGGCCGAGATCCAGCTGCCGGACCTGCAGCCGGGCAGCTCGATCATGCCGGGTAAGGTGAATCCTGTTCTGCCGGAAGCGGTTACGCAGGTGGCCGCGCAGGTGATCGGCAACGACGCGGCGGTCGCCGTCGGTGGTTTGAGTGGCGCATTCGAGCTCAACGTCTACATCCCGATGATGGCCCGCAACGTCCTCGAGTCGTTCAAGCTGCTGACCAACGTGTCGCGGTTGTTCGCCGAGCGATGCATCATCGGGCTGCGGGCCAACGTCGATCACCTGCGCGAGCTGGCCGAGTCGTCGCCGTCGATCGTGACGCCGCTGAACTCGGCGATCGGCTACGAGGAGGCGGCCGCGGTGGCCAAGCAGGCCCTCAAGGAACGCAAGACGATTCGCCAGACCGTGATCGACCGCGGCCTGATCGGCGACAAGCTGTCCGAGGAAGAGCTGGACCGCCGCCTGGACGTCTTGGCGATGGCCAAGGTCAAGCCGGAAGCCTAGGCGGGCTGGTGCAGCGATGACGGCTCCGCCCGGCGGCCCCTACGATCAGGGCCCCTACGGCCAGGGTCCCTACGGCAACCCGTATGGGCAGCAACCGTATTGGGGAGGCCAGCCGCAGGGCGGCCCGCAACCGTACCCGCCGACCGGCCCCTACCCGTATCCACCGCCGGGGTATCCGCATGCCGGGCAGCAGTTCCCGCCCGGGCCCTATCCACCCGGGCCGCCACCGGGCGGCCCCGGCTCGAAGCTGCCGTGGCTGATCATCGGTGGTCTGGTCGTCCTGGCCGTGATCGCGCTGGTGGCCACCCTGATCGTGATGCGGGGCGGCAGCCACGGCAAGTCCCCGACCGCCGCGCCCTCGACGTCCAGCACCACCGCCAGCCAGCCGAGGGGTCAGCAGACCGCCACCGATTGCACCCCTAACGTGTCCGGCGGCGAGATGCCCAGGACGGACTCGATCACCGCAGGCAAGCTGTCGTTCCCGGCCTCTGCCGTGCCCCCCAACTGGACGGTGTTCTCCGACGACCAGGACCCGAACCTCACCGGAGCGGTCGGCGTCGCCCAGGATGTGCCGGGCGCCAATCAGTGGATGATGACGGCCGAGGTGGGCGTGACGAACTTCGCGGCCAGCATGGACGTCACCGCCCAGGCGTCGAAGTTGCTGCAGTGCATCGCCAACGGGCCGGGCTATGCGAACGCGTCGCCGACGCTGGGCCCGACGAAGACCTCGTCGATCACCGTCGACGGAACCAAGGCGGCCCGCGCGGACGCCGACGTCACGATCGCCGACCCCAGCCGCAACGTCAAGGGCGACTCCGTCACCGTCATCGCCGTCGACACCAAGCCGGCCACCGTCTTCATCGGCAGCACGCCCATCGGTGACACCGCGTCGGCGGACATCATCGGGCGGATCATCGCCGCGCTCAAGGTCAACAAGTCCTGAGCCGGCTCCCGGCGGCCAGTCCAAGCTAGCCGGCCGGCGCCGAGACGTGGGTGGCTTCGGACCGTCCCCGCAGGACGGTGGAATAGCACTCCGCCCAATGCCTTCCCTCGGCTTCGCCGGCCCGCTCGATGGCCGCCGCCGCGCACAGGATGCGCCGGTCGGCGGTCTTGGCGAGATCGGCCAGCCGGGCGGCCTCGTTGACCGCGTCGCCGATCACCGTGTACTCATAGCGGTTCTCGGCGCCGATGTTGCCGGCGAAGACGGGGCCGGCCGAGACGCCGATGCCGAAATCGACCGGCAGCCGGCGCAGCTGGGCGCCCAAGGCGCGGGCGGTGGCCAAGGCCGCCGACGCCGGCTCGCCGGCCGGTAGCGGCACCCCGAAGACGGCCAGCGCGGCGTCCCCGGCGAATTTGTTGACCAGCCCCCGGTTTTCGTCGACGGTGCCGACGACGATGCGGAAGAAGTCGTTGAGAACCTCGGCGACCTCCTGCGGGGGACGGCTTTCCGCCAGCTGCGTCGAACCCACCAGGTCGATGTAGAGGACCGCCGCCTCGACCACGTCTCCCGACAGTGTTGCGCCCTCCTCGAGGGCGCGCTGGGCGACGTCGGTCCCGACGTGGCGCCCGAACAGGTCGCGCAACCGCTCCCGCTCGGCCAGCCCGGCCACCATCCGGTTGAATCCCGTTTGCAGACGCCCGATCTGGGACCGTTCATATGCCCCGACGTAGGTTCCTATGCGGCCGCGCTCGACCTCCGCCATGGCGTCGACGACCTCCCCCAGCGGGTCGGAGATGGATCGCGCCGTCAAGATCATGGTCGGCAGCCCGAGCACCAGCGCGGCCAGCGCGACCACCAGGATCGGGACATCCAGCGACGCGGACTTCTCGATCAGCCATCCGTAGGAGCGAAGCACGACCAGCGTCGCGATCACCCCGATGGGGAAGGCGCTGGACAAGAACCACAGCAGGACCAGACGCGCGTACACCCCGGGCACGGCCAACCGTGGCTCACAGCCCAGGGTGGCGGCGCGCATGATGGGGCGCAGGACGCGCTGCGCCAGCAGCATCGCGGTACCGGCGGCGGCCGGCCCGCCCAGCAGCGCGCCGAGCGCAATGGGCAGCAGCAGCTGGGCCCCGCCACCGAGATTGAGCAGCATGAAGATGCCACCGCTGGCGGCCCATGCCCCGAACAGGATGGCCGACTGGCGCCCGGGCAGCTTCAGCGCGATTTCCCGCTGCTGCTGGTCGGGTTCGGCCCCGGACGCGTACCAACGCAGCGTCGGGGTGATGCTCAGGACGCCGGCGGACGCGACGGCGGCGATGCCCAGCAGAACGAGCGCCACCACCGCCGCCGGATTGGTTTGGGCGAAGTCGACGTTGGCCGCGACGGAGGTGTGGCCGCGCAGCGGGATCAGGATAGCGGCCGCCTCGACGACGGCCAGCACGTACGAGCACGCGAGGTCGGCCCCGTATTCGATCGCCAACCGGCGGGCGGACTTTCGCTGCCCCACCGGCGCTTGCGGGCGCCACTTCCCCAGCCGAGTGGCCACGCGTGCCCGCAAGCCCGTGCTAGGCACCGTTGTTCGGCCCGCCGGAGTTCTGGCCCGGGATGTCGGTGATCGGGAAGTTGGGCATCGGCTTGGGCGACGACGTGTTGGGCAGCGTCGGGATGTCGCCGGGCGGGATGTCGTGGAGTTCGTTCGCGGGTGGCCCGTTCTCGCGGCTGCCGTAGCTGCTGCCCGGCGCCCGGGGGCCCAGGAGTTCGCTGACCGTCACCATCCGGTAGCCGTTGGCCTTGAGCACCGGGATGAACTGGTAGATCAGGTCGACGGTGCTCGAGTAGGTGTCATGGAACAGCACCACCGAACCCGGCTTGGTGTAGGTCATCAGCATGTACCGCGTCGCCGCCGTGTTCGAGTCGTTCGCCCAGTCGAAAGGGATGACGTCCCAGAGGATTTCGGCGAGCCCGAACTTGGCGGCGGTCTGCCGGACCGCGTCGGTGGACAGTCCGCCGGCAGGCCGGTAGATGGAAGGCGTCCGCCCGGTGGCGGCGGTGATCGCGTCGTTGGCCTTGGCGAACTGGGGCGCGATGTCCTCCGGTGGGATCGTCGCCATGTTGGGGTGCTCCCAGGTGTGGCTGCCGATCTCCATCCCCGCGTCGGCCACCTGCTTGGCCCCCGCGGGGTTGGCCGCCACCTTGTTGCCGATCTCGAAGAACGTCGCCTTGGCGTCGTTGTCCTTCAGGATCTGCAGCAACCGGGCATCGAATGGGCTGGGCCCGTCGTCGAAGGTCAGCGCCACACACTTGACCACCGCGCAGCTGAGGTTGTCGGCGCGCGTCACGTGACCGGTCAGTCCGCCGATCACCAGCACGGCGACGGCCGCGACGACACCGACCACCGTGCGCCAATAGCGCCAGGCCTGGTTGTCGGGTCTTTTCGGCACGGTAAGAGCCTACCCACCGCGAGACTGCAGCTAGCGACGTGTTTCGCGAGTGGAGGCGTCGCGGAATACAGTTTCGCGGCCCACGAGGCGCGTCACTGCGGTCCGGCGATCTCCTCGAGCATCTCGGTCACCAGCGCCGCAATCGGTGACCGCTCGCTGCGCAACAGGGTGATGTGGGCGAACAGCGGGTGACCTTTGAGCTTCTCGATCACCGCGGCGACACCGTCGTGCCGGCCGACGCGCAGGTTGTCGCGCTGGGCGATGTCGTGCGTCAGCACCACGCGCGACCCCGCGCCCAGCCTGGACAACACCGTCAGCAACACGTTGCGCTCCAGGGACTGGGCCTCGTCGACGATGACGAACGAGTCGTGCAGCGAGCGGCCCCGGATGTGGGTCAGCGGAAGCACCTCGAGCATGCCGCGGGACAGCACCTCCTCGAGCACGGCCGGGCTGGCCAGGCCCTCGAGCGTGTCGAAGACCGCCTGCGCCCAGGGACCCATCTTTTCGCTCTCGCTGCCGGGCAGGTAGCCCAGCTCCTGGCCGCCCACGGCGTACAGCGGGCGGAAGACCACGACTTTGCGCTGGGTCCGCCGTTCCAGCACGGCCTCCAGGCCCGCGCACAACGCCAGCGCCGACTTCCCGGTGCCGGCCTTGCCGCCCAGCGAGACGATGCCCACCGATTCGTCGAGGAGCAGGTCGAGCGCCACCCGCTGCTCGGCGGAACGGCCCCGCAGGCCGAACGCCTCGCGGTCGCCGCGGACCAGCTGAACCCGCTTGTCGGCATTGACCCGGCCCAGCGCGTGCGAGCTGCCGCCGAGCAGGCGAATACCCGTGTGGCAGGGCAGGTCTCGCGCCTCGGCCAGATCGATCTCGCCCTCGGCGAACAGCGCGTCGATGTCCTCGGTGGCCGTCTCGATCTCCCGCATCCCCGACCACCCGGAGGCCACCACGTCTTGCGCGTGATACTCGTCGGCGGCCAGCCCCACGGCGGCGGCCTTGACGCGAAGCGGAATGTCCTTGCTGACCAACGTGACTCGCTTGCCCTCGGCGGCCAGGTTGGCGGCGCAACTCAGGATCCGGCAGTCGTTGTTATCGCTGCGGAAACCGGCGGGCAGCACCGCGGGGTCCGTGTGGTTGAGTTCGACGTGCAGCGTGCCGCCTTGCGCCCCAACGGGAATGGGCTGATCGAGCCGTCCGTGCACGAGCCGGAGGTCGTCGAACAGACGCAGCGCCTGCCGGGCGAACCACCCCAGCTCGTGGTGATGCCGTTTGGCCTCCAGTTCGCTGATCACCACCAGCGGAACCACCACCTCGTGCTCGGCGAACCGGCTGCACGCCCACGGGTCGGACAGCAGCACGGAGGTGTCGATCACGTAGGTCCGGATTTCGGTCACGTAGCGCTCCTCGAGCGGGATGAGCCCGCGCGGACCCGCACAGGCATGTCGGCGGGAACTGCGACACCAGGACCGGGGCCGGTCCTTCCGTTGTGGTGACGGGAGGTGCCGCCCTGGCAGCAGAGCATGACGCTGACCATCGAGATCGACGCTACTCTCGTCGCCGCTTCGCAGCAGCGCAGGCGCGCCGACGACTAAGTCGCCACGCGCGAAGATCGGGCTAGCCGATGACGAACTGCTTGAGGGCGGGCTCGTCGGCCACACCCCATGCGGTGATGCGATCCGAGATCGCCTGCCGCAGCTGCTGTTGGTCGAAGATGCCCGCATCGGCGACGTTGCGCAGCTTGTCCCGATAGGAGTCGATGTCGGCGCCCGGCACCTGCAGGTCGGCCGCGCGTGCCGCGATGGCCGCGATGGTCTCGTCGCGGGTGTACTGCAGGCAGTGCTCGACGAGGTTGGAGAAGAACAGCTCGTGGCGCCGCTCGTCGCGCGCGATCCGGTCGATCAGCCCGGCCAGGATGGGCTCCTCGAGCTGCGCCGCGAGGTTCTCGCAGAAGACGGCGTGCGTGCGCTCGGTGAACGCCATGTACACCAGGGTTTCGACCTGCGTGTAGGTGTCGGCGCGGTAGCCCTTCATGACGTACTGGACCCGGGCCTCCTCGTTGGCGGTCGGGTCGACCTCGCGGGTGACCACCAGGTACTCGCGCAGCGCAATCGCGTGCAGGTGCTCCTCGGCGGTCCAGCGGCCCAGCCAGCGGCCCCACCAGTCTTCGAGGATGAAGTGCTCGACGAGCTCACGGTGATGGCCGGCGAGGTTGTCCTTGAGCAGCAGCAGGATCTCGCAGGCGTCCGTGTACTTCCGGGGCAGCGTCGCGTCGGACGGTTCCCAGTCACGTCCGCCCAGGAATGCGAAGTTCTCGCCCCGGTCGAACGGCACGTAGTCGTGAGCGAACCAGAGTTCCTCGGTGCTCAGATGCCGGTCCATGTTGGCTTCGCACACCGGCTCGAGTTCCAGGGTCAGCGCGTTAGCTACAGGTTTCTGTGCCATGCGGTTACTGTAACTTGCATACACAGGTTCGTGAAATCGCTTGCGCCGTGTCGCGACAACTGGTGACTTTGGTCCCCAAACCGGTCCGGCCCGCGGTCAGCGGTCGACCAGCGTCCACTCCTCGAGACCGCCGTACAGCGGGAAATCCCTGGCCAGCCGCGTCACCCGCTGCCGCAGCGCGGACAGGTCCGCGGCGGTCCCCGCGGCCAACGCTGTGGCGATGACGTCGGCGACCTCGGCAAACTCGGCATCCCCGAAGCCGCGGGTCGCCAGCGCCGGCGTGCCCACGCGCAGGCCCGACGTCACCATCGGCGGCCGCGGGTCGTTGGGAACCGCATTGCGGTTGACCGTGATGCCGATCTCGTGCAGCAGGTCCTCGGCGGCCTTGCCGTCCAGCGGGGAGTCGCGCAGGTCCACCAACACCAGGTGAACGTCGGTGCCGCCGCTGACCACCGACACACCGGCCTTGGCCACGTCGGGGGCGGTCAACCGTTCGGCGAGGATCCGCGCGCCGGACAGCGTGCGCTGCTGCCGGTCGGCGAACTCGGGCGTGCCGGCGATCTTGAGCGCGACGGCCTTGCCCGCGATGACGTGCATCAGCGGGCCGCCCTGCTGGCCGGGGAACACCGCGGAGTTGACGGACTTGGCGTACTCCTGCTTGCCCAGGATCAGGCCGGAACGCGGGCCGCCCAGCGTCTTGTGCACGGTCGTGGACACCACGTCCGCGTGCGGCACCGGCGACGGGTGCAGCCCGACGGCGACCAGGCCCGCGAAGTGCGCCATGTCCACCCACAGCTTGGCGCCGACCTCGTCGGCGATCGACCGGAACGCCGCGAAGTCCAGGATCCGCGGGTAGGCCGACCACCCGGCGATGATGACCTGCGGCCGAAACTCGAGGGCCTTGGCCCGCACCGCGTCCATGTCCACCAGGTGCGTCACGGGATCCACACCGTAGAAACCGGTTTCGTAGAGCTTGCCGGAGAAGTTCAGCTTCATCCCGTGGGTGAGGTGCCCGCCGTTGGCGAGGTCGAGGCCCAGCAGCCGCTCCCCCGGCGTCATCAGCGCCTGCAGCACCGCGGCGTTGGCCTGCGCGCCCGAATGCGGCTGCACGTTGGCGAAATCGGCGCCGAAGAGCGCCTTCGCCCGGTCCCGGGCGATGTTCTCGACGACGTCGACGTACTCGCAACCGCCGTAGTAGCGCCGGCCAGGCAGGCCCTCGGCGTACTTGTTGGTCAGCACGCTGCCCTGGGCCTGCAGCACCGAACGCGGCACGAAGTTCTCGGAGGCGATCATCTCGAGGGTGTCGCGCTGGCGGCCCAGCTCCTTGCCGAGCAGCTCGGCGATGTCGGGATCGACCGCGGCGAGCGGCGCGGACATCACGGACGTGGAGGGACGGGCGTCGGGTGCAGCAGTCACGGCGCCAGTCTATCCAGCCACGGTTTAGCCAGCCCAGCCGTCGGGCGCGCGTCCGCCCCTGCGACACTTGCAGTATGCCGCGGCTGAGCGAGCCGAGCCCCTATGTGGAGTTCGACCGAAAGCAATGGCGCGCGCTTCGCATGTCGACGCCGCTGGCCCTCACCGAGGAGGAACTGGTCGGGCTGCGCGGTCTCGGTGAGCAGATCGACCTGCTGGAAGTGGAAGAGGTCTACCTGCCGCTGGCCCGGCTGATCCACCTGCAGGTCGCCGCCCGCCAGCGGTTGTTCGCCGCCACCGCGGAGTTCCTCGGCGAGCCGCAACAGAATCCGGACCGGCCGGTGCCGTTCGTGATCGGCGTGGCCGGCAGCGTCGCGGTCGGCAAGTCGACCACCGCCCGCGTCCTGCAGGCGCTGCTGGCCCGATGGGACCACCACCCTCGGGTGGATTTGGTGACCACCGACGGCTTCCTATACCCGAACGCCGAACTCGATCGACGAAACCTGATGCACCGCAAAGGTTTTCCGGAGAGCTATAACCGCCGGGCGCTGATGCGGTTCGTGACCTCGGTGAAATCGGGATCCGACTACGCCTGCGCGCCCGTGTACTCGCACCTGAAATACGACATCATCCCCGGCGCCAAGCACGTCGTCCGCCATCCCGACATCTTGATCCTGGAGGGCCTCAACGTCCTGCAGACGGGTCCGACCCTGATGGTGTCGGACCTGTTCGACTTCTCGCTCTATGTGGACGCCCGGATCGAAGACATCGAGCAGTGGTACGTGTCCCGGTTCCTGTCACTGCGCGGCACGGCGTTCGCCGACCCGGAATCGCACTTCCATCACTACTCGGCCCTCAACGACACCAAGGCCGTCGCGGCCGCGCGGGAAATCTGGCGGTCCATCAACCGGCCCAACCTGGTCGAGAACATCCTGCCGACCCGCCCCCGGGCCACGCTGGTGCTGCGCAAGGACGCCGACCACTCCATCAACCGGCTGCGGCTGCGCAAGCTCTAGGTGGCGACCGCCGCGGTCACGCCGTCTCGAGGCGGCGCAGCCCCAGGTACTGCAGTCCCGCGAAGGCCGCGGTGTACACGCCGCCGGCCAGCGCCGCGGCGATGCCGGTCGCGGACAGCGGCAGCACTTCGGCGGCCACGATCGCTGCCAGGGTGAACACCACGTTGGCCGCCACGACGCCGATTCCGACGCGGCGCAGGTTCGGCGCCGCCGCCAGCAGGAACACAGCCAGCCCGGCGAACACGAAGAAGGCGCCGAGGCTGTATTCCTGCAGCGAGGTCAACCCCGTCAGCGACGACAGCGGGTCGGCGAGAAAGGCGATGACCAGACCGCACAGTCCCGTGAAGGTGGCGTCGGCGCGCATGGCGAAACGCAACAGCGAGTCGGTCGCGTCGTACAGGGGTCGGGTTGCCAGACCGGGTGCGCCAGATGCAGACATCATGTGATTACTCCTCGCGATGGCGATTTGGGTCGAACATCAGCGTGCTACCGGTGCACCTGCAATATCGACTCGTGGCACTGCCAACTACTGCCACGGAAACAAGGACGAGGGTGTGGGCCCGGCTATTCCCTTCGGGGAGCACCAATCCGAATCGTTATTCGACAAACGCCAGTCTGGCGTTCACCCGCCCCACCAGTCACAAGATGCGAGGGCATGACGTTGTGCCCGCCTCCGAGCAAAGTCAGTCGGAGGGCACCGGGATCCGCCCGCGCAGGTCCGCGGCGATCAGCCGGGCCGCGGCGTTCTGCCAGTTGTGCAGCGAGCGCTGCGGGACCTCGGTGACCAACCAGTGCCAGGCCTGGCGGGCGGTCGGATCCAATCCGGCGGCGGTGGCGTTCTGCGCGTACGCGCGCACGCCGACGACATACGGGAAATACAGCGAGTTGTAATGGCGCCACTGCTCGGTGGTCCCGAAATCGCCGGCGTCGCGCGGTTTCAGCCGCCCGATCGCGTCAGCGAGGACCGCCTTGAGTTCGTTGGCCCGCTCCAGCGGATGGTCGGGCGCGCCCCGTGCGGCGAGCCGCTCGTCGATGACCGGCAGCGCGGTCAACGGGCTGGCGACCAGCTTGGTCAGGTCGCCGTAGTGGCCCAGTGCCCGGCGGGTGAGCCTGGCGAAGGTCTGGTCGTCGACGTCGACCAGGGGATCGGCCGAACGCAACGGCAACGCCGCCCCGGTGTGCCGCAACGCGGCCCGGTCGGCGCGCAGCGCGGGCGACTTCGAGAAAGCCATCCGGTCGAGCGCGCCGGCCAGCGGGTCGGCCAGCACCTGCACCGCGATGGCGATCGCGAGGCTGCTGAACAACAGCACGGCCAGCACCGTCCGCCCGGCGGGCTCATCCCGCGTGACCGCCAGACCGATCAGCGCCTGGCCGCCGAACAACACCGCCACCGCCGTCGAGCCGGTGAACGAGCGCAGCATGTCGGCGCGCAGCGCCTGGCCCTCGTCGAACGCGTCCCACAGGGCGACGGCGAGCCCGAGCGAGAGGACGTCGATGCTCGTCGACGCGAGCGCCACCCAGCTGGGCACCAGGCCCAGCGGAATGATCAGAATGGCGTTGCCGAGCGCGAAGAACAGGGTGGCGACGACGGCGAGCCCCACGGCCGAGCGGGGGCGGCGCGGCTGCCGCAACGCGACGGCCATCGCGCCGAACGTGGACAGCGAGATCACGGCGAACATCAGCCAGTGGCCCGTGCGCAACGGACCCTCGACGCTGCCGGCCAGCATCGCCCCGAACAGGGTCAGCGCGGCGACCCCCGCCACCAGCAACACCTCGCGGGTGCGCGCCCGCCCGCCGTCCCTGGGCCGGGACAGCTCCACGAGCACCGCGAACCACGCCACGCCGGGAATGGCGACCAGGTAGATCTCAATGCGACTGAGCAGGTGCGCGTAGGCAGGGCTGGTGTTGCGCACCGCGTCCAGCGCGACCACCAGCGCGAAACCGCACAGTCCGATCGCCGCCATCACCAGCACCGGCTTGCGCGGATCGCGGGCCAGTAGGTACAACCCGAGCCACCCGCTCAGCGTGAACACCACCGCCGACAGCGCAGCCATGCTGACAGTTTGGCACGGACTGACTTGCGTGCCGACCCGCTACTTGCCGTACCTGCGGTGCCGCCGGCTGTAGTCGCGCAGCGCGCGCAGGAAGTCGACGCGGCGGAACGCGGGCCAGTGCGCTTCGGTGAACCACATCTCCGAATAGGCGCTCTGCCAGAGCAGGAACCCGGACAGGCGTTGCTCCCCCGACGTGCGGATCACCAGGTCGGGATCGGGCTGCCCGGAGGTGTACAGATTTTCGGAGATGCCGTCGACGGTCACCGCGTCGATGAGTTCCTCGGCGGAGGCACCGTTGGCGAGTTCCTTGCTCAGCAGCGCCCGCACCGCGTCGACGATCTCGCGGCGGCCGCCGTAGCCGACCGCGACGTTGACGTGGAACGGCGCGACCACGGGCGTCGACTCCACCGCGTCGCGCAGCCGCCGGGCCGGCTCCTCGCCCAGCAACTCCAGATCGCCGACGGTGCGCACGCTCCAGCGATTGGCCGGTGCGCAGATCTCCTCGACGACATCGGTGATGATCTCGATGAGTCCCGCCAGCTCGTCGGGGTCGCGTTGCAGGTTCTCGGTGGACAGCAGGTAGACCGTGGTCATCTCGATGCCGGCTTCCTGGCACCAGCGCAGCATCTCGGCGATCTTGACCGCACCCATCCGGTAGCCGTAGCTGACGTCGGCGTAGCCGGCGTCGCGGGCCCAGCGCCGGTTGCCGTCGCACAGGACGGCGATGTGACGCGGCAGGTCGGATTTCGAGGAGGCCAGATCCTGCCTCAGCCGCAACTCGTAGACGCGATACAGCGGCTCTTTGAGACGCGGCGGGATAATTTCCACGGAGATTCAGCCTACTGCGAGCCGCACCGAATTCCCCTGCGATTTCGGCCCGGTTTCGCGCCGGTCACCGGGCGGCAGACACCATGCGGTGCCGATTGCCGATTACTGTTGACGGTGATCAGCCACTGGCAATTGCCGACCTGCAAGACAAGGCACAGGAGACATGAGCAGCCAGACGAGCACGTCTGCCAATCCGGAGCGTTCGGATCGCGAATCCGAAGCCATCACCCCCGGCAACACCATCGAACAGCTGGTCGAGGGCGCCGCCCACGTCCTGACCAAGCCGCGCATGCGCGGCTGGATACACTTCGTCTCCGCGTGGCTGGCGATCATCACCGGCGCCACGCTGGTGTCGGTCTCGTGGGCCGCGTCCTCGCCGCGCGCGGGTCATTCGACGCTGGTCTACGCGGCGGCGACGGTGGCGATGTTCGCCGTCAGCGCCACGTACCACCGGGTGCAGTGGACGTCCGACGCGGCCCGCAATCGCATGAAGCGGCTCGACCATTCGATGATCTTCGTGTTCATCGCCGGCAGCTACACGCCGTTCGCGCGCCTGGCCATGCCGCAGCAGACCGGGGTGCAGGTGCTGTGGATCGTGTGGGGCGGCGCAGCGGCGGGCATCCTGCTCAAGGTGTGCTGGCCGTCGGCCCCGCGCTGGCTGGGTGTGCCCCTCTACCTGGTGCTGGGCTGGGTGGCCGTCTGGTACTGCCCGACGATCCTGCACACGGCCGGGGTGGCCGCGATGGTGCTGCTGGCCGTCGGCGGCGTGTTCTACAGCATCGGTGGGATCTTCTACGGGCTGCGCTGGCCCGACCCGTGGCCCAGGACGTTCGGCTATCACGAGTTCTTCCACGCCTTCACCGCGATCGCGGCGATCCTGCACTACATCGCCATGTGGTTCGCCGTGTTCTACGTCGGCCACCAGGCCTGGCTGCACTGAACCGGCTACAGGTGCGTGACGTCGGCGGGTGACCAGTAGGCCTTCATGTGGGCGACCTTGCCGTCCTCGTCGAACGCCATCACGTCGATCGGCTCGATCACCATCCGGTGCTCCCCCGCGGTGACGGTGAGGCGGAAATGGAAAGCCGCCTCGTTGCCCGCGACCCGCAGCGTCACCAGTTCGCATTCGCGCTGCACATCATTGACCGCGGAGTAGAAGCCGTGGATCGCCTGGCGGCCGATGTGCACCTCGCCGCCGACGGGGTCTTCGACGGTGGCGTCGTCGGCGTAGAGCTCGACCAATTCGTCGGGGCCACCCTTGGCGACCAGTTCGATGTAGCGGTGGACCGTGTCGGTGATGTGTTGGGCGCTCGGCATGAAGGGTCACGCTACCGTGGCGCGGCCAGCGCCCCCGCGAGGTCTTCGGCGGTGGTGACCGGCAGGTCGCACACGCGGCCCCGGCACACGTAGGCGGCGTCGGCGCCGGCCACCCGGTCCCGCCCGGCCAGCAGTCCCGACGAGTCCTTCTCGCCGCCCACGACGATCCCCCCGCCGGGCACCAACCGTCGCGCGTCGGCCAGCAGCGAAGACCGCGACGGGTCGCAGGCGACCGCGATCTGCAGCGGGCCGCGAACAGCGGCCTCCGCCACGGCCAGCCAGTGGCCCGCCGAACGCGGCGCGCGGTCCAGCAACACCGCATGCGCGTTCAGAGCGTCGGCCGCCGCGCGCAGATACCGCTCCGCGCGCTCCCCGTCAACCAGGTGCGCCGCGGTCAGCAGCGCCTCGGTGATGCTCGACGCACCCGACGGGGTGGCCCCGTCCAGCGGGTCGGCGGGCCGAAGCATCAACCGTTCGGCGTCGTCGGCGGTGTCGAACCAGCGGCCCGGCTGCTGCGGGACGGCGAAGTGCCGCAGCGCGGTGTCCAGCAGCTCGACCGCCGCGCCCAGCCACTCCGCGTCGGTGTCCAGCTGATAGAGCGCGAGCAGGCCGGTGGCCAGCATCGCGTGGTCCTCGAGGATGGCGGCGCTGTCCCCGACGACCCCGCCGAGGCTGGCGCGCCGCAGCCGCCCGTCGACCAGGTGCAAGCCCAGCAGCGCGGTCGCGCAGTCCCGGGCGGCGCGGGCCAGCTCGGGCTCGCCGAGGGCCACGCCGGCCTCGGCCAGCGCGGTGATCACCAGCCCGTTCCAGGACGTGACGACCTTGTCGTCGCGGCCGGGCTGAGCCCGGGCGCGCCGGGCCGCCAGCAGCGCGGCACGGACCCGTCCGGCGCGTTGCGGGTCATCGGGGTCGGCGGGCAATTGCAGCACCGAGGCCCCGTGTTCGAAGGTGCCCGCCACCGTGACACCGAAAAGCGTTGCGGCCCAATGGGCGTCGTCAGGCCCGAGCACCTCGGTGAGCTGCCCGGGCGTCCAGACATAGGTCGAGCCCTCGCGTCCGTCGGCGTCGGCGTCCAGCGACGACGTGAACATGGCGCCGTCGGCGAGGTCGTCGAGCAGAAAACGCGCCGTCTCGGCGGCGACCCGGCGCGCCAGCGGATCACCGGTCCGCCGGGCCCAGTGCGCATAGGCGCGCAGCAACAACGCGTTGTCGTAGAGCATCTTCTCGAAATGCGGCACCACCCAAGCGTTGTCGACGCTGTAGCGGGCGAACCCGCCGGCGAGTTGGTCGTAGATGCCGCCGCGCGCCATCGCGTTGCCGGTACGCGCGACCGCCTCCAGCGCGGGCGCAGACCCGGTGCGCTCGTAATGGCGCAGCAGCGCCTCGAGCATCGCCGACGGCGGGAATTTTGGTGCGCCGCCGAAGCCGCCGTGCGCGGTGTCCTGCTCTTCGAGCACCGCGGCGACCGCGTGGTCACACAGTGCCGGTGCGACGTCCGGGCCACCGGGGGGCAGCCCGGAAACCATCGCGCGCAGCTCGCCGGCAATGTGGTCGGACGCCTGCTCCACCTCGCCGCGGCGCTGTTGCCACGTGGCGGACACCGCCGAAAGCAGCTGCAGGAAGCCGTCTTTCGGGTAGTAGGTGCCGCAGAAGAAGGGCCGGCCGTCGGGCGTCAGGAAGCACGTCATCGGCCATCCGCCGTGTCCGGTGAGCGCCACGGTGGCGTTCATGTACACCGCGTCGAGGTCCGGGCGTTCCTCCCGGTCGACCTTGATGCAGACGAACCCGGCGTTCATCGCGGCGGCCACCTCGTCGTCCTCGAACGACTCGTGGGCCATGACGTGACACCAGTGACAGGCCGCGTAGCCGATCGAAAGCAGGATCGGCACGTCGCGTTCGGCCGCGGCCGCCAGCGCCTGTGCGGTCCACTGCTGCCAGTGCACCGGGTTGTCGGCGTGCTGGCGCAGATACGGGCTGGTGGCCAGTCCGAGGGTGTTCGTCGCCGCAGCGTCAGCCGGGCTCATCACCGGGCCCCGGTGAACGCTCCGATCCGTTCGCCTGTCCCGGCGGATGTCCGTCGGCCTCGTCGACCGCGTCGGTGCCCTCGTCGGCGGCCTGGTCGGGCTCGGGGTGCTTGGGATCGAACGACTCGGGCACCTTCTTCAGTTGCCGGTTCATCGATCGCAGCAGCAATAGCGTGGCAATCAACAGCACCACGACGATCAGCAGCCCGATCGGGCTGGCCTTGCCGAAGTCCGGGCCGGTGTGCTGGGGCGGGGCGTCGGCCAACGCACTCGCCATCAAGAGGTGGTTCACCCGTCGATCTCGATTCCGGCGAACAGGTCGTCCTCGGGCAGCCGGACGGGGACGCGCGAGCGCGCCAGCTCGAACTCCTCCGTCGGCCACAACCTCTGCTGCCACTCGATGGGCGCGGCGAAGAAGTCGTGCTCGGGGTCGATCTGGGTGGTGTGCGCCCGCAGCGCGTCGTCGCGCTGGCTGAAGTAAGCCGAGCACTCGACGCGCGTCGTGACCCGGGACTCGAAGGGGTCGTGCGAGGCGTCCCAGTGCTCGAGCCACTTCTTGAACGGGGGTTCGTGACCGTGCTTGACGGCCTCGTCGTGCAGCAGCTGCATCCGCGCCCGCAGGAACCCGTGGATGTAGTACAGCTTGGACACCGCCCACGGGTCGCCCGCGTCCGGAAACCGCCGATAATCCCCGGCGGCCTCGAAAGCGCCGACCGAAACCTGGTGGCAGCGAATGTGATCGGGATGCGGATAGCCACCGTTCTCGTCGTAGGTGGTGATCACGTGCGGGCGGAACTCGCGGACCACACGCACCAGCGCCTCGACCGACTCCTCCAGCGGCACCAGCGCGAAGCATCCTTCGGGCAGCGGGGGTGGGGGGTCGCCTTGAGGCAGGCCGGAGTCGACGAAACCCAGCCAATGGTGGTCGACACCGAGGATCTCGGCGGCCTTCGCCATCTCGTCGCGGCGGATCTCGGCGATGTGGCCGTGCACCTCGGGCAGGTCCATCGCCGGGTTGAGAATGTCGCCGCGCTCACCGCCGGTCAGCGTCACCACAAGCACCCGGTGGCCCTCGTCGGCGTAGCGGGCGAGGGTGGCCGCGCCCTTGCTGGACTCGTCGTCGGGGTGGGCGTGCACCGCCATCAACCGCAGTTCGCTCACGTGCCCCCTTGTCGGTCTGCTGGTCGCCGGATACGACCTATAATTCCAGTTCTTCAGATCGTTGCATGCCGCCGGCCTCCGGCCGGCGGCCGACCGCTCAGGCATACCCAGGCATGACCGAAACCTCTCCCTCGCGTCCGGAGGCCCGCTACGGGCGTTCCGGGCGCGCGCGTGTGCCCAGGCGTTGGGTGATCGGCGGGCTGGGAGCGCTGGTGGTGGCGGCCGGCCTGGTGATCGCCGTCGTCGGCTACCACCGGCTGGGCACGAGTGCCGTCACGGGCTCGCTGGTCGGCTACCGGGTGCTCGACGACGAAACCGCATCGGTAACGATCAGCGTGACGCGATCCGATCCGTCGCGGCCGGTGGACTGCATCGTGCGGGTCCGGGCCAAGGACGGCAGCGAAACGGGCAGGCGCGAAGTGCTGGTCCCAGCCTCCGATGCGGCCACGGTGCAGCTGACCACCACGGTGAAGTCCAGCAAACCACCGGGGGTGGCCGATATCTATGGGTGCGGCACCGACGTGCCCGCCTATCTGCGGCCGGCGTGACCCCGTAACAACAGCCGAACTGCGAATTTGGAGTCATCAATTGTTTGCGCGGTGGTAACATGGGTGAATGCACGGTTCCTGATGGGACCGTGTATTGCTGCATTAAGGCCGTGAGCAGAACGGATCGGCAGCACACGGGAGGCAGACCCGGATCACTCCGGCGGCGGGGTCAACAGGCTTACGCGGTTACGCGAAACGAGAACACGAGGAGCACGACAAGATGACGGACACTTCGGTGACGTGGCTGACCCAGGAGTCACATGACCGGCTGAAGGCGGAGCTCGATCAGTTGATCGCTAATCGTCCGGTCATCGCCGCGGAGATCAACGACCGCCGTGAAGAAGGGGACCTGCGCGAGAACGGCGGTTACCACGCCGCCCGTGAAGAGCAGGGCCAGCAGGAGGCACGGATTCGTCAGCTGCAGGACCTGCTCAACAACGCCAAGGTCGGCGAGGCGCCCAAGCAGTCCGGCGTCGCGCTGCCCGGCTCGGTGGTCAAGGTGTACTACAACGGCGACAAGTCGGACACCGAGACGTTCCTGATCGCCACCCGCCAGGAGGGCGTGAACGACGGCAAGCTCGAGGTGTATTCGCCAAACTCACCGCTGGGCGGCGCGCTGATCGACGCCAAGGTGGGCGAGACCCGCAGCTACGTCGTGCCCAACGGCAACACCGTCGAGGTCACGCTGGTCAGCGCGGAGCCCTACCACTCGTAGGCCGCTCGTGGTCAGCCCAACGCCTGGTCGAGGTCGGCCAGCAAGTCGGCGACGTCCTCGATGCCGACCGACAGCCGCACCAGGTCGTCGGGCACTTCCAGTTGCGAACCGGCCGTCGACGCGTGCGTCATGGCGCTGGGGTGTTCGATCAGGGACTCGACGCCGCCGAGCGATTCGGCCAGGATGAACACCTCGGTGCGGGCGCACAGATCCCGCGCCGCTTGCCGGCCGCCCCGCATGCGCACCGACACCATGCCACCGAAGCCACGCATCTGCCTGGCGGCGACGTCATGCCCGGGGTGGCCGGGCAGACCGGGGTACAACACGGTGCTCACAGCCGGATGTCCGGCCAGGAATTCGGCGACTGCCGCGGCGTTTTCGCTGTGCCGCTGCATCCGCAGCACCAGTGTCTTCAGCCCGCGCATGGTCAGGTAGGCGTCGAACGGGCCGGGCACCGCGCCGGCCCCGTTCTGCAGGAACGCAAAGGCCTCGTCCAGTTCGGCGTCGTCGGTGATCAACGCGCCGCCCACCACGTCGGAGTGGCCGCCGATGTACTTGGTGGTCGAATGCAACACCACGTCCGCGCCCAGCGTCAACGGCTGTTGCAACGCGGGCGACGCAAACGTGTTGTCCACCAACACCTTTACCGACGACTGCTGGCCGATCTCGGCTAAGGCCGCGATGTCGGCGATGGACAGCAGCGGGTTGGTCGGCGTCTCCACCCAGATCAGGCGCGTCTGCGGGGTGATCGCGGCCCGGACGTCGTCCAGGCCGGACAGCGCCACCGGCGTGTAACGAATCCCCCACTGGGTGAACACCTTGTCGATCAACCGGAAGGTGCCGCCGTAGGCATCGTTGGGGATGATGACGTGGTCGCCGGGCCGCAGCATCGCCCGCAGCGCGCAGTCGGTGGCGGCCATGCCGGAACCGAACGCGCGCCCGTAACCGCCACCTTCGACGGCGGCGAGCGAGGCCTCCAGCGCGGCGCGCGTCGGGTTGCCGGTGCGCGCGTATTCGAACCCGCCGCGCAGCGCACCGACGCCGTCCTGGGCGAACGTGCTGCTGGCGTAGATCGGGGCGTTGACCGCCCCGGTCGCCGGGTCCGGCCGGTAGCCGGCGTGAATGGCCTTGGTGGCGAGTCCGGTGAAGTGTCCGTGTCGGTCGGCGCTCATCGACGCCCAGCCTAGGCGACGGCCACCCCGGCTACTTCGCGCGCACGACTAGCTCGGCCGCTCCTCGGTTCCGTCGAACGGCAGGCAGACCGTCGTCATGATCTTGTCCGCCAGCGTCTGCCGCTTCGAATCCCACAGCGGGAAAAGGAACCCGATGAAGCAGATGATCGCGTCGACGAAGTGGGCCAGGGAACGCACCACCGACATGCCGAAACCGATCGGCCGGCCGGTGACCTCGCTGACCACCTTGAACTTCATCACCGACTTGCCGACGCTGGATCCGGTGATGCCCTGGCGGTAGCCGTAGTTCCAAATCAGATAGACCAGGCCCACCAGCGATGCCAACCACTGCGCCGCCATGCCGATGGTCGAGTTCTGTGTGGCGCAGTACTGGTTGACCGCGTACTGCGTGACGTCGGTGATGCACGACGTCTGCTGTGTCGCAACGAGGATGCCCGTCCCGATTCCGTGCACAACCGCGTACGGGAGGATGTCGATGATGAACGCCACCACCGGTGAGGAGATCTGGGCCGACACCGACGGCAAGGTCACCCACTTCGTCGCCGGCATCGGCACCGGC
>NZ_LZJM01000238.1:0-758 GCF_001667665.1 Mycobacterium sp. E342 | reverse complement strand
CACCATGAAACTGGTCGCATCATGCTCGCGGGCCAGCCGGGTGATCTGCTGCTGCAACCCCGCCGGCCACTCGATCGGGAGGCTGGCCCCGCGATAATCGGCCACCGCCGGATACGGCCGATCCGTAGGCAACACCAGGCGCTCAGGCACGCCGGCCAACGCGTCTAGCCAATAAGCCAACTGCCCGCCGATGCGGCTACCGCAGTCATCAAGATCGCCCAACTGCTCACGCTGCCAGAGTGTGTAGTCGGCGTACTGCACCGCCAACGGCACCCAACCAGGGACCTGGCCCTGAGCACGGGCGGCATAAGCCACACCCAAATCCCGCGCCAACGGGGCGATCGACCAACCATCCCCAGCGATATGATGCACCACGATCACCAGCACATACTCATCGCCAGAGACACCGAAAAGCCGTGCCCGCAAAGGGATCTCGGTAGCCAAATCAAACGGGCGACGCACCACCGCGCCCACGGCCTCACCCAACCGGCTTTCCGGCCAGCCGCTGGCATCGATCACCGCCCAGCCGAACTCGACCCCCTCAACCGGCACCACCTGCTGCTCAGGAACCCCATCAACCGCCGAGAACACGGTGCGCAGGCTTTCATGGCGGCCCACCAGATCACCGATCGCAGCCTGCAGGGCGTCCACGTCGAGTGGCCCCGTGAGGCGCACCGCGATGGGCATGTTGTAAACCGCAGACCGGCCCAGCAACTGATCGATAAACCACAACCGGGACTGGGCAAACGACAACGGCA
>NZ_LZJM01000237.1:0-43397 GCF_001667665.1 Mycobacterium sp. E342 | reverse complement strand
CACCCCTGCGATGGTGCGGCATGGTAGACCGGCGCCGGGGACAGATAGATGTCGGTGGCTTCGATTCCGTAGAAATCGCTCGCCATGGCCAGGATCGGATCGCCCGGTTCGTCGATACGGCGGGCCGGCAGCGGGGGCTTGACGCCCTTGGGGAAACCCGTTGTGCCGGAGGAGTAGAGCATGACCGCCCCGGCTGGTTCCTCGCTCAAGCGCGGACCGGCCGCCGCAAGAGTGCTTTCGTAGCAGGCGAAACCGGGGACGGCGCCACCGAATGCCAGCCGCAGGCCGGGGCCGCCGGCCTGTGCGGCGACTTCGGCCGCAAGGCCGGCGAGCCCGCCCGAGGCGATCAGCGCGCGTGCACCCGAGTCACACACGATGTAGGCGGCCTCCTGCGCCGTGAGGTGGTGATTGACGGCGGTGATGTACAGGCCCGATCGTTGCGTCGCCCAATACACCTCCAGGACCTCGGCCGCGTTGTCGGACAGCAGTGCGACGACATCGCCACGGCGGAGTCCGGCGTCGTACAGCACCCGCGCCAGCGCCGCGGAATTCTCGTCGAGTCGCCGGTAGGTCAAGACATCCCCGGTCTCGGCCAGGATAACGGCGGGCCGGTCGGGATCGGTGGTGGCGTGGACGGCCGGGTACATCGATCAGGCCTCTGCGGGAGCGGACACGACGACGGCGTAGACCCGCTTGGCACGGTCGTTGGTCATGTCGACGTGGACGAACTTCTGCTCGGTGTACTCGTCGAGGGCGCTGGGTCCCAGTTCCCGCCCCAGACCGCTCTGCTTCACACCGCCGAAGGGGAACATCGCGTTGACCATGTGCCAGTCGTTGATCCACACCGTGCCGGACTCCAATTCGCGCGCAATCGCCAATGCGCGTTCGTTGTCCGTGCTCCACACCCCCGCGGACAGCCCGTACTCGCTGTCGTTGGCGATCGCGACCGCGTCGGCGTCGTCGGCGCACTTGATCACGACGAGCACCGGCCCGAAGATCTCCTCCCGCGCCACCCGCATGTCGTTGGTGGCCCCGGTCAGGATCGTCGGCGCGACCCAATGGCCGTCGGCGATGCGGGGTTCGGCGGGAACCGTCCCCTGGTAGGCGATCTTGCATCCCTCCTCCTGGCCGAGCGCGATGTACTTCTCCACCCGCGCCTTCTGTTTGGCCGATATCAGCGGGCCGACGTCGGTGGCCGGGTCCAGCGGATTGCCCACGACGAGGGTGGACGCGCGGGCGACCAGCCGTCGCACGAACTCGTCGTGAATCGACTCGTGTAGCAACAGGCGGGTCCCGGACTCGCAGGCCTGACCACACATCAGCAGGAATCCGAACAGCGTGCCGTCCACCGCCAGGTCCAGATCGGCGTCGTCGCAGACGATGTTGGCGCCCTTGCCCCCCAACTCGAGGGTGACCCTCTTGACGTTGTCGGCGGCGGCGCGCATCACGGTCTTGCCGACTTCGGTCGAGCCGGTGAAGGCCACCTTGCGAACATCGGGGTGTTCGGCGAGCCGGGCGCCCACCACCGGACCGGGCCCGGTGACGACGTTCAGCACCCCCGCCGGCAGCCCGACTGCGTCTGCCGCCCTGGCCAATTCGAGCAGCGTCAGCGGAGTATTATCGTCGGGCTTGAGCACTATCGTGTTGCCTGCTGCCAGGGCCGGACCCAGCTTCCACACCGCCAGCAGCAACGGGAAGTTCCACGGCACGATGCCGGCGCAGACGCCGACCGGTTCGCGCCGTAGCACGCCGGTGGCCAGCGTCGGCGCTTCGATCAGGGGTCCGGTTTCCTCGAACGCATACGAGCGGGCCAACGAGGCGAAGTATTTCAGGTGGGCGATCGAGTAACCCAGCAGGAAAGCACCCGCGGAACGTGCGGTCGCACCGTTTTCGCGTACCTGCAGCATGGTCAGTTCGTTCAGCCGCGCGGCAAGGTTGTCAGCGATCGCGTCGAGGATGCGGGCGCGTTCGGCAGGGGGCGTCAGCCGCCAGACGCCGGAGGCATGTGCCGCCTTCGCGGCGGCGACGGCCTCGTCGGCCACGGTGACGTCGCCGCGGGCAACGGTCGCGACCACTTCATCCGTCGCGGGATCGCGCACCTCTATCCTGCTCGAGGTGTCACGCCAACGCCCGTCGATGTACATCGGATAGTGCGCAATGCCAGTCATGTCGTCCCTCGCTCTTGTCATCGGATCCGTCGGCGCCATCGCGCGAAACTCCGCCATCGGTCGGCGGCGTGGTGCGCGGCGCTGACCCCGGCCGGAATGCCGAGCGGGGCAGCGAAAATGACGACGAGGGTGATCAGGCCGATCATCGGTGGCCCGGTTCAGAACCGGATCAGCCCGCGGAGGTTCACGCCGGCGTGCATGTCGGCGTAGCCCGTGTTGATCTCCTCCAGGGCGTACTCGCGCGTGACGAGCTCGTCGAGCTTCAACCGACCGGCGCGGTACAGGTCGAGCATCCGCGGTATGTCGTGGCGTGGATTAGACGATCCGAAAAGCGATCCGCGGACCTGCTTTTCGTACAGGGTCAAGTCGAACAGCGACATGTCGACGCAGGTGTCGGCCGGGTGCGGGATCGCGGTCATCACCACCCTGCCGCGCTTGCCGACCAGGCTCAGCGCCTGCGCAACATAAGCCCCCTCGGCCGAATCGGTGCTGACCACGCAGACGTCGGCCATCTGACCGCGCGTCAGGTCGGTGATCAGGGCTTGCGCCTCCTCCACCGTCGCCGCCGTGTGCGTGGCGCCGAACTCCAGCGAACGGCACCGCTTGTACTCCACGGGATCGACGGCGACGATGACCCGTGCTCCCGCGATCCGCGCGCCCTGCACCGCGTTCATCCCGATCCCGCCGACCCCCATGACCACCACGGTGTCGCCATCACGCGCCTCACCGGTGCGCACCATGCTGCCGTAGCCGGTCGTGACCCCGCAGCCGACCAGCGCGGCGGTGTCCAGCGCGGTGGACGGGTCCACCTTGATCACCGAGGCCAGTGGCACCACGGTGTATTCCGAGAAGGTCCCCAGCACGCACATTTGGCCCAGCCCTTGTCCTTTGGCATGGAACCGGAAGGTGCCGTCGAGTTGCGGTCCGGCGATGATGGCGGCGCCGAGCACGCACAGGTTGCTCATGCCCCGCGAACACGGTTCGCAGCGACCGCAGGCCGGGATGAAGCTCAGCGCGACCGAATCGCCCGGGGCCACTTCTGTGACCCCAGGGCCGACATCGACGACGACGCCGGCGCCCTCATGCCCGCCGACCACCGGTAGCTGCATCGGCATGTCGCCGGTGATCAGGTGGTCATCGGAGTGGCACAGCCCCGCGGCGGCCACCTTGACCAGAACCTCGTTCTCCCTGGGCCCGTCGAGGTCGACCTCTTCGACCTCCCACTTCTGGTGCAGCCCCCACAGCACCGCCGCCTTCGTCTTCATCGTTCCGGCGTCCAGGTCGCGGGCAGGCTGTTGACGCCGTTGATGAAGTTGGCCAGGGCGTACTGAGGCTCGGGCGCCGAGATGTCGGGGATGCGCGTGTACACCTCGGTCAGCAACGCCTTGAGCATGGTTCGGGCGAGTGCCGCACCCAGGCAGAAGTGCGGGCCGCCGCCACCGAAGGCGATGTGCGGGTTCGGGTTTCGCAGGATGTTGAACGTGTGCGGATCATCGAACACGTCCTCGTCGCGATTGCCGGAGTAGTACCACAGCACCACCTTGTCGCCAGCCTTGATGTGCGCGTCGCGCACGGTGATGTCCTGGGTGGCCGTGCGGCGCATGTGCAGCAACGGCGATCCCCAGCGCAGCACCTCCTCAACGGCGGTACCGACCCGGCCCTCGACGTCGTCGGCGAGCAGCGCGCGCTGGTCGGGGAACTTCGACAGGGCGGCGATGGCGTGGGCCGAGGCGTGCCGCGTGGTGTCGTTGGACGCGACGCCCATCAACACGAAGAACGCCTTCAGCTCGTCGTCGGTCATCTTCTTGCCGTCGAACTCTGCCTGCACCATCCAGGTCATCAGGTCGTCACCGGGATTGGCCCGCCGCTCGGGGATCAACACCGTCGCCACCTCGTGCAGGTCCATCACGGCCCCCATGAAGAGCTCGAGCTCGCTCTGCTCGCCGCGGATGTTCGGGTCGGTCCACCCCACCAGGCGCTGGGCGGCGGTGACGGCCTTGTCCCGCAGGTCGCCTTCCGGCAGCCCGAAGAAGCTGCCGAAGATCCGGCCGGGCAGTTTGACCGACACGAGTTGGACGAAGTCGCCCTCGCCCAGGTGGGCCATCTCGGTGACCAGATCGTGGGCGTGGCCGCGGATCCAGCTCTCGAGCCGGCGCACATTCTTGGGCTTGAAGGCCTCCGTCGTGATGCCGCGCAGCTGGGTGTGCCGTGGGGCGTCCATCGCGATGAACGACTGCGCGATCTCGACCGCCTCGGGGGCGAAGTCCTCCATCGTGATGCCCTGGGCCGAGGAGAAGATCTCCGGGTGACGGCTGGCCATCCGGATGTCGTCCTGCTTGGTCAGCGACCAGAACCCCCTGGTGTTGAGCTCAGGGGGCAGCAGGTCCGATTCCGCGGGACGGCTCCACGGCACCGGGTTCTCCGCGCGCAGGACGGCGAAGGCGGCGTCGCGCTCCTCCGGCGGTCTCGCCCAGAACTCCCGGGCGCTCAGATCGATGTCCTTGTGGGTGGGCGCGGTCGTTGGAGCGGTCATCGTGGGGCCTTTCTGGCGGTGTGCTGTGGTGCACGTCACCGCCGCATCGCACCCATGCTGGCCAGCGCGACGGCGGCGCGGCACAGACGCAAGTGCCAATCACTGGCCTGCGCGGGCCAGCGCGTGGAACCGCTCGATCAGGCGACAGGTGCGCGGAAGGTGGCGACCAGGCCGCCGCCGTCGCGCGCGGCGAAGTCGACCCGGCCGCCCATCGCCTCGGCGAGCTGCTGCACGATCCACAGGCCAAGGCCCGCGGTGCCGCGTTGGCCGCCGACGCTGACGTATTTGGCGGTCAGCTCACCGAGGTTTTCGGCCGGGATACCCGGGCCCCGGTCGGCCACCGCGACGACCAGCTCGTCGCCTTCGCGCGAGCAGGTGACGTCGACGGGTTCACGACGGCCGTGCCGGGAGGCGTTCTCCAGGAGGTTGGTCAGCAGCCGGCGCAACCCCTGGGCGTTGACGGCCACGGCCCCGACGTCGCCGGCGACGCTCAGCCGCAACCGCGGTGGTGCCAACCCGACCGCATCGGCGGCGGCGACGACGAGGTCGGCCACTTCGACGCGGCGAATCCGGCCCGCGGAGAACGTCGGGCGGCGACTGAGCGCGACGTCGGACAACGCGTCGAGCATGTCGGCCAGGTGATGCACGTGGCGTTCCACCAGCAGCAAACTGGTCTCCCGGTCGGCCTTCGACATCGGCTGCGCCGAAGTCAGCGCCTCGGTCAGCGCCTCCAAAGACGTGACGGGAGTGCGGAATTCGTGCACCAGCACCTGAAGCCCATCTTGTTGCGACTGGTAGGACCGCAGCAGGCGCGCTCGCAGGTCGCGTTCCTCCTCGGCGGCGGCGTGTTCGGCCTCGGCTTCGACCAGTGCGCGCACTCGGGAACGGTGTTCGCGTTCGGCGAGGGCCGACAGCCCCGCGGTGATGATCGCGACGAACAGCAGGTACACCGCCGACCAGCCGGCCTGTAGCGCCGGAGCCGGGGTAACGGGACGTTGCGGCGACGAGATCAGCGCCACGGGGATATAGGCGGCGCCCAACAGGAGCGCGACCAGCAGGGTTTCGCTGAAGGAAAGGCGCGCCGCCGAGGCGATGACCGCCAGCGCCAGCACCGCAACCACGGGGCTGTAGACGCCCCCGCTCAGGGCGATCAGCGCCAGCGTGAACGCCGAGTCGAAGGCGGTGACCAGCCACGCGTACCGGGTGCGCCGGACCTCCAGCTGCGGGTAGGCCATCACGATGGCGGCGTAAACCATCGCGCCGCTCAGCACCGCGACGGTGGCCGCCGTGTGCTGACGGACCCATTGGGGTCCGATCGCCAGCAACACACCGATGGAGATGACGACGGCGACCCGGACCGCGACGACGGTGCGGGCCAGCCCGTAGTCCCCGCCGTCGAAGTCCACCGTCGTTCCGGGCTGATCGAGCGGTCTCACCCAGCTGACCATAGAGTTGGGGCTAGCATCGCGGCAATGACTCGCTCGCCGTATGTCGTGGTGATCGTGGACGACCATGAGCTTTTCGCGCAGGGCCTTGCCCTGTTGCTCACCCGCGAGTGGGGCGAGCTGTTCACCGTCGGCGGCCAGACGACGTACGTGGAAGAGGCCGCCGACCTGGTGGCCCGCTGCGACGCCGACGTCGCGATCATCGACCTGTCGATGCCGCCGCTGGGCGGGGTTGCCGCCATCCGGCACATCAAGGCGCGCCGCCCGACGACCCGGATACTGGCGCTGTCGGGGACCGAGGACCTGGCGCTGGCCGAAGAGGCGTTGCGGGCCGGCGCGGACGGCTTTCTGCCCAAGACCGCGAGGCCCGAATCGCTGGCGGGACCCTTGTGGACCGTCGCGGAGGGCTTGCGGGTCGTCGACGGCGCGCTGCTCGACGCGCTGCTGAGCAACACTCGCAAGCCGCCGTCGGAACTGCTGGACAGCCTGTCCGCCCAGGACCTTCAACTATGGACGCTGCTCGCGATCGGCGTGGAAACCGGCGACATCGCCCAGCGAATGCTGGTGTCGGAGCGCACCGCCAAACGCATGGTGGCCGCGCTGCTGCACAAGCTTCGGGTGAGCAACCGCATTGCGGCCGCCGCGTTGGCCGGACGTTACCGGTTGCTCGATGACGTTGCCGAAACCAACCGCCTCAGTTAAGGATTCGGATCGCTTGCGCCGGGCACATCGCCGCCGCCCGGATCACCCGTTCCCGCTCGGCTTCGGGCGGGTCCGGCTCGAGGACCACCACTTGTTCGGCACCGTCGGGAATGTCGAAAACGTCGGGAGCGGCCAGCAGGCACTGCCCATGACCCTCACACAGGTCGAGGTCGACGGTGATGTGCATGAGCGCCAGTATCGGCGCGGCCTGGGCACCGCGGACGGTCCGCACGCGCCAGATGTGGCCTGACCGGGCCAACTCGTCGAGGGCCTTTCAGCCCTAGGCGGGCGGTGCGGCGTCTGCTCATTCTGGAGACGCTCAGCCTCCTTCCTCAGTCGAGAACACGATCATGACCACTACGCAAACTCAGCCGGCCTCCTCCCCCGAAGCACCCGCGATACCCGAACAACGCAGACGCGAAGTCGACGCGATCGTCGAGGAAGCGGCCGAGGCAGCCCGGGCATTCCGCGAGCTGGGCCAGGAGAAGGTCGATGCGATCGTCGAGGCGATGGTGCGCGCCGGGGTTCGCGCCGCCGGGGAGCTGGCTGGTGTCGCGATCGAGGAGACGGGTTTCGGCGTCTTCGAGGACAAGGTCGTCAAGAACTACGTGGCCACCGAGTTCCTGCACGATTACCTGCGCGACAAGAAATCGGTGGGGGTCATCGACGAGGACGTCGAGCACAACATCGCCTATGTGGCCGAACCGATCGGGGTCGTACTGGCCATCACGCCGGTGACCAACCCGACCTCGACCGTGCTGTTCAAGGCGATCGTCGCCGCCAAGACCCGCAACGCGATCCTGTTTCGGCCGTCACCGTATGCGGTGCGCTGCTGCGAACGCACCCTGGAAATCCTGCGCCCGGCGGCCGAGGCCGCCGGCATGCCGCCCGGGGCGCTGCAGGTCATTCCCGACGCCGCGCACGAGGTGACGCACTACCTGTTCAAGCACGCAGGAGTCGATTTCATCTGGGTCACGGGCGGACCGAAGATCGTCGCGCTGGCGAATGCGGCCGGGAAGCCGGGCCTGTCCGTCGGCCCGGGCAACGCGCCGATCTACGTTCACAAGACGGCGGACCTCAAAGGCGCGGTCGTCGACATCCTGATCTCGAAAACCTTTGACTCGTCGGTCATTTGCCCTGCCGAGCAAACGTGCATCATCGACGACGAGATATACGACGAGATGATGGCCGAGTTCGAGCGGATGGGCGCCCAACTGCTCACCCCCGACGAGGCCACGGCGGTGGCGGAGTTCGCGTTTGGCTGCGGCGACAAGATCTCGCTCGACGCGGTCGGGCAGAAGGCCTCGGAGCTGGCCGCCCGGGCGGGTTTCAGCGTGTCACCGACCGTGAAGGTGCTGCTGGCGCAGCTCCCTGCGGACCTGGACGAACTCGCCGCCCATCCGCTGTTGGCCGAGAAGCTGATGCCGGTGCTCGGGGTGGTGCGCGCACGCGGCGTGCGGCACGCCATCGACGTGGCCGTCCTGGTCACCGAGCACGGGGGGCTGGGTCACACCTCGGCGGTGTACGCCAACGACGAGCACGTCATCGAGGCGTACGGCCTGGCGGTTCGCACCGGCCGCATCCTGGTCAACGCTCCTACTGCGGTCGGGGCGCTCGGCGGGGTCTACAACAACCTGACCCCCACGTTCTCGCTGGGGTGCGGCACCTGGGGCGGGTCCAGCACGACGGAGAACGTCAACTACCGCCAACTGATGAACATCAAGACCGTCTCGCGCCGCCGCACCCCGCCGCAATGGTTCCGCGTCCCGTCCAACACCTACTTCAACGAAGGCGCACTGGACAACCTGCGCGAGCTCGACGCCGAGACCGTCGTGGTGATCACCGACGCCCTCACCGAAGAGCGCGGCGTGGTCGAGCAGCTCCGACCCAAGCTGCGCGCCCAGCACGTGCAGGTGTTCGGCGAGGTGACACCGGAGCCCGACGAGGCAACCATCCGCCGTGGTGTCGCGCTGCTGCAACGGGTCCAACCCGATCTGCTGGTCGCCGTCGGCGGTGGCTCGGTGCTGGACGCCGGCAAGGCAATCCGCCTGTTCTACGAACACCCGGAGAAGAGCCTCGACGAATTGACGATGCCGTTCCTCGACCCGCGCAAGCGCGTGGCCGACTATCCGGCCGACCGGCATCGCGTCCAATTGGTCGCCGTCCCAACGACATCGGGTACCGGGTCGGAAGTCTCGCCGGCGGCGGTGCTGACGGTGCGCGGCAAGAAGGAGACGCTCGTCGACTACAGCCTGGTGCCCGATCTCGCGATCGTCGACCCGGTCCTGACCTCGTCGATGCCGCGGAAGCTGACCGCCGACACGGGCATCGATGCGCTGACCCATGCCCTGGAGGCCTGCGTCTCGATCTTTGCGTCGCCCTATACGGATGCGTTGTGCGCCCAGGCGGCACGGCTGATCTTCGACGCGCTGCCGCGGGCATACGACGATCCCGACGACCTGTCCGCGCGAACCGACATGTCCAATGCGGCAACCCTTGCCGGGCTTGCGTTTTCGAATGCGTTCGTCGGGACCAATCATGCGCTCGCGCATGCCGTCGGCGCGAAATTCGGGATCTCGCACGGCCGGGCGAACGGCATCTTCCTGCCGCATGTGCTGCGCTACAACGCAAGCCTGCCGAGCAAGTTCATGCCCGCGCCGGGATATGCCGCCTACGTGGCGCCGGACAAGTACGCGCAGCTCGGCCGGCTGATTTTCGGCGGGCACGAGCCGGAGGAATGCCGTGGCCGGTTGTTTCGCGGGGTCGACCAGCTACTGAATCGGCTGGGCATGCCGCGATCGCTGCGCGAGCACGGCATCGGCGAGGAGCAATTCCTGACGGCGCTGCCCGCGTTGGCGATGACGGCGTTCGAGGATCTCAGCAACCGTACAAATCCGCGGATGCCGTTGGTCAGCGAGATCACCGCGTTGCTTCGGGCGGGCTTCTACGGCGATGCCGAAGCGGAAGCTCAGCCGCGGACCTGAGGCAGCACGTCGCGCTCCCACGCCGCGAAGGAGCCGTCCTTGTCCGGCCCGATCTGCTGCACGTACAGGGCAGACGGTCGATCCCTCCCGCCCCGAGGCCGGTATGGCCCGCGTGACGAGTGACGGCATGCGGCATCGCGGCCACGGCACGGGAGAATAGCTTCGCCAATTCGGAGAAGGTTGTTCTCCACAGCCGAGAGACGAATTACGATACCGGTGTCCCGTGAGCCTGCGAACGATGGGAGTCCGTCATCGACGCCTGGATTCTCGATACGGTGCGCACCCCCCGCGGCCGCGGCCGCCCCGACGGCGGCCTGCACGCGGTCCACCCGCAGGCCCTGTTCGCTCGTTGCCTCACCGCGCTCGCCGAGCGGACCGGCTTCGAGCCGGCCGATGTCGACGACGTGGTCGCCGGCAACGGCATCTTGAGCGGTGACCACGGCGACGACATCGCGCGCCTCTCGGTCCTGCTGGCCGGATGGCCCGAGACCGTGCCGGGGATGACGCTGAACCGATTCTGCGGATCGGGCCAACAAGCCGTCACCGTCGCGGCGTCGTCGATCGCCGCCGGCAACGAGAATCTGGTGATCGCGGGCGGAGTCGAATCGATGTCCAGGTGGGGCGTCACCGCGGGAACCCCGACGATCGACGGCCAGAACCCGGACTTCCGCGCGCGGTATCCGACGGTGCCCCAGGGTATTTCGGCCGACCTCATCGCCACGCTGGAGGGCTTCACCCGTGAAACCGTCGACGCCTACGCCGCGCAGAGCCAGGACCGCGCGGCCGCGGCGATCGACGAGGGGCGGTTCGTGCGTTCGCTGATCGACGTTCCCACGCCCGCCGGCCCGTTCGGCCGCGACGAACATCCGCGGCCCGGCACCACCACCGAGACGCTGGCGCGCCTCAAACCCGCCTTCACCGAGATGGGCGGCACCCGCGCCGACGGGGAGCACCGCACGTTCGACGAGATCTGCATCGCGCGCTATCCCGGCATCGACCACATCGATCATGTGCACCACGCGGGTAATTCGTCCGGGGTGGTCGACGGCGCCGCCGCCGTGCTCGTCGCGTCGTCCAACTGGATGCACGCCGAGGGCGTCACCCCGCGAGCACAGATCCGCGCGACCGCGTCGATCGGCAGCGAACCGGTCATCATGCTCACCGCACCCGGCCCGGCGGCCCAGCGATGCCTGGACCGGGCCGGCATGACGGTGGAGGACATCGACCTTTGGGAGATCAACGAGGCCTTCGCCGCGGTTCCGCTCAAGACCATGCGCGATCTCGACATCGACCCCTGCGTGGTCAATGTGAACGGCGGTGCCATCGCGCTCGGGCATCCCATCGGCGCGACCGGGGCGATGCTCATCGGCACCCTGCTGGACGAGCTCGAACGCCGTGACCTGACAACGGGTCTGGTGACCATGTGCACCGGCGGCGGCATGGGTACGGCGACCATCATCGAGCGAGTGTGAAGGTGGCGGGCACGCTAGGGCTCGAGCGGCCGTGCGACGGGGTCGTCGTGCTGCGCCTGAACCGCCCGAACCAGCTCAACGCCATCAACGAGGCGATGCAAACCGAACTGGGCCGAATGCTGGCCGATTTGGCCACCGACCGCTCAGTGCATGCTCTGGTGATCACCGGCGCCGGGCGGGGCTTCTGCGCCGGGATCGACGTGCGCGATTTCGGCCCTTCGATGCCGGACGCCACCGCGCCCGCGCTCGACCGGATGCGCTTCCAGGAGCGGATGGCCGCCCTCGCGGAAGACGTCCGCGCGTTGCCGCAACCGGTCGTCGCCGCGGTCAACGGACCCTGCGTCGGAGCCGGACTCGCGTTGTGCCTGGCCGCCGACATCCGAATCTGTTCGCAGAACGCATCGTTCGGCAATGCCGCGATCCTGCTCGGCCTCTCCGGCGCCGAGATGGGCATGAGCTACCACCTGCCGCGCATCGTCGGCACCAGCGTGGCCGCCGATTGGATGCTCACCGGCCGCACGGTGTCGGCGGGCGAGGCCGATCGGCGCGGCCTGGTCAGTGAGGTCGTCGCGCCGGACCGGTTGGCGGAGCGGGCCGTCGAGTTGGCGGCGCTGATCGCGAGCCATTCCCCGCTGGGCGCGCAGCTGACCAAGCGCGCCCTACAGGTCAATACCGACGCCGCGAGCCTCTCGGCGGCGCTGGAGCTGGAGAACCGCAACCAGGTGATCGCGCACGCCACCGACGAGGCCGCCGAGCGCCGCAAGAAGTGGTCGTCATGACCGGCCCGCCCCGAACCGGCTCAGCACGAACAATCTAGAGAGGACGGCGCATGTCGTGGGACTTCTCCACCGATCCCGAGTGGGCACGGCAACTCGAATGGGTCGAGGATTTCGTGCGCGCGGAGTGCGAGCCGATCGACATGATCGTCAAGGAGTCACACGACCTCAACGATCCCGTCCGCCAGGCGCTGATCCCGCCGCTGCAGCAGATCGTCAAGGAGCGTGGCCTCTGGGCCACCCACCTCGGTCCGCATCTCGGCGGACCCGGTCACGGTCAGGTGAAGCTGGCCCTGCTCAACGAGATCCTGGGCCGCTCGGAATGCGCGCCGATCGTGTTCGGCTCCCAGGCCCCCGACTCGGGCAACAGCGAAATCCTGGCGCACTACGGCACGCCGGAGCTCAAGGCCCGCTACCTCGAGCCATTGCTCGACAACCGCATCGTTTCCTGCTTTTCGATGACCGAGCCGCAAGGCGGTGCGGATCCGAAGGTCTTCCGGACCACCGCGGTGGCCGACGGCGACCACTGGATCATCAACGGGGAGAAGTGGTTCTCCTCCTTCGCCTCGATGGCGTCGTTCCTGATCGTGATGGCCATGACCGATCCCGACGCGCCGCCCTATCAGCGGTATTCGATGTTCGTCGTTCCCGGCGACACTCCCGGCATCAACGTGCTGCGCGACGTCGGCCTGGGTTACCAGCCGCTGGGCGGCGGACGCGAGGGCTACGTCCGCTACGAGAACGTCCGCGTGCCGGCCGACCACATGCTGGGCCCGCGGGGTGGGGCCTTCGTCGTCGCGCAAACCCGCCTCGGCGGCGGGCGGATTCACCACGCGATGCGCACCGTCGGCCTGGTCCGCCGGATCTTCGACATGCTCTGCGAGCGCGCCGTGTCGAGGTACACCCAGGGCGAGGCGCTGTCCCACAAGCAACTCGTCCAGGAGATGGTCGCCGACTCGTGGATGGAGATCGAGGCCTTCCGGCTGCTCACCCTCCAAACCGCTTGGAAGATCGACCAATTCAACGATTATCGGGCGGTGCGGGCGGACATCTCGGCGGTGAAGGCGATGATGCAGAAGGTCCTGCACGACGTGTCGGCGCGTGCGCTGCAGCTGCACGGATCGCTCGGCACCACCCATGAGATGCCCTTCGTCCAGTACTTGGTGGAGTCGTTCGTTCTGGGCCTTGCCGATGGCCCGACGGAGGTGCACAAAGTGACGCTGGCCCAGCTGCTGTTGAAGGACCGCGAGCCCGCGCCCGATTTGTTCCCGTCCGAACACTTGCTGCGCTTGCGCGCGGCCGCGGAAGCGAAGTTCGCCGACAGGCTGGCCGGCATCCCCCCGCGGCGTGGCGATCGCTAGCGCGGCGGAGCCGGGCGAAGCGGGTCGCCACCATCGGCCCGTGGCGACCGCTAGCGCGGCGGAGCCGGGCGAAGCGGGTCGCCACCATCGGCCCGTGGCGATCGCTAGCGCGGCGGAGCCGGGCGAAGCGGGTCGCCACCATCGGCCTTAGACGGATTTGGTGACGCCGACGTACGACACCACGATGTCGGACAGGTCGGTCATCCGGGTCAGCACCGCGTAGGAGCGGATGAACGACTGGCCCACGCATCCGTCGATCTTGATGTGGAAGTTGCTGATCATCACCCAGGGATTGGCACCCTTGAAGTTCTTCTTGATCACCGGCACCGTGAGGACGAGGCCCGGTTTCATTCCGATGCTCATCACGCCGTTCATCGGAGTCGAAACAAACGGCAGCAGGGGCGGCAATGTACCGGTGGTGTCGAAGGTGGGGCTGACGCCCGGGATGACGCCGACACCGCCCTCCATGATGACGCCGTTGGAGGTGCTCATATCGATCCCGCAGCCGATCTGATAGCCCACTTCCAGGATTCCGTGGGGCTCTTCCGGTCCTTTCAGGGAGCCGACGTAGATGCCGCTGGCCATGTATTCGCGCGACGCGATGGAGGTGGTCAGCGGTGCCACCGGGACTTGCGTCTCGTCCTTCGCGCCCAGCCCCAGGGTCCAGCCGTCCGGGGTGTTGAGGATGACGGGGGGATTCGAGGGCACCGACCCCGCGGCCGGTGCCGAAGCTGCAGCGGCAGGCTCGATCTCGGGACCGTCATCGGGATCGGCGGTCGCCGCCGGTGCCGCGACCACAGACATGACGAGGCAAACGGCGAGCACCACGGCGCGACGAACGACCACGGCTATCGGCCTCACGCACGCAAAGGTACGCACTCGCCGATTCGAGTCGCGAAATTTGCTGGGCGGCCGATCGAAGTTGTTGTGTGTTCGTAACTCTTATGCGATATGGACACCGAAGGTAGAATTGGGCGCAGTTAGCCGGCATTTAGGCAGCCGACAGAAGGGCCACGACGATGAAGCGTAGGTATGCTGCTCTACTCATCGTGGGATTGACGGCCCTTGCGGCTTTGACGGGCGGCACCGGATTCTCGGTCGGAAGGGCCCTCGCGTCTCCGGACCCGGGCCAGGTGGACGACATTCCGACGATCGACGAATGGCAGATCCAGTACCCGACCACGATGACGAACCCTTACGAAGATTCGGTCGGCTCGTCGGGTGACTGGGGTGGTGTCGGAATGTGGTGCCTAAATCTCCACGCCAACTGCAGCTGACCGGGTGCCCCGTTAATCCAGCAGTGACCGCGCCCGGCCCAGCAGTCTCGGGAGTGTTGCCGCCATGTCTTCCAGTTCCTTCCGTGGTGTGCGCGTTCGCCGGTTGTGCTTGACGATCAGCGACCACGTCGCCGCCGACTTGAAGCACGCCAGCGCCATGAACCAGGCCACGTCGGTGACCTTGCGACCCAGCTCTTCTTGGTACAGCTCGGTGAGCTCGGCCACGGGCGGCACCATACCCGCCGAACCCGGAACGCGCCTATAGGTGTCCGGGTCGCAGTTGATCAGGAACCAGCCAACGTCGATGCGCGGATCGCCCACCGACCAGATCTCCCAATCGATGACCGCGTTGATGCGCGGCCCCGAGGCGATCAGGTTGCCCAGCCGGAAGTCACCGTGCACCACGCTCGGCCGCATAGCCGTTGGGGCGCAACTCAACAACGCATCACGCACCGTCGGCCAACCGGGCACCAGCGTCGGGTCGACCGTTCGCAGCGTGTCGGACCACCGCCAGACTTCTGCGAACGCATCGACAACCGGTTCATCATCCAAGCCAAGCCCGCTCGGTAAAAGGTTGTGCAGCGCGGCCATGGCTCGACATGCGTCGCGATACCGCTCGGAAATGCCTAGCGAATCGGTACAACCGTCGAAAAGCGGCTCAACACAGTCGCCTTCGACGCGGGACATCACGAAGGAGGGCGGCGTGTGCGGCGGGTCCCCCGGGTCTTCCCACAGCACCTCGGGCACCGGAACCCGTGTGTCGGCAAGCGCTTTGATGATGCGGGCCTGACGCAGCACGTCCCGGTGCCCGACCGGGTCGACGCCAGGCGGGGCGACCTTGATCACCACTAGACGTTCGCCCAGGGCGCCTTGGAAGGTCAGGCTGGAAGCGCCCCCGGACAGAGGGGTGACGCCGGTGACGCCGGCGGCTTCCAGTTGCCGCCGCAGGTGGCCCGCGTCGAGTTCGGCCATTCAGCCGGCGGACTTCGTCCAGCCGTGTTCGGCGAGGAAGGGCTGCGTGTGCGCGATGAGACCGGTCAGGCTCTTCGGATCGCCGGTGCACAGCCGGAAGGCGGTCTCGGTGATCAGTTCGATGTCCTCGGTGTCGGTCTTGGCCAGGTCGAGGGTGCCCGCCCCGGGCGTGGCCACCGGATTGCTGGGCGCGGCGGCGTTGACGGCGATGCCGTCGTCGTACAGCTCGGCCGCAAGGCTTTTCGTCAGCCGGTTCAGCGCGGCCTTGACCGTCCCGTAGATGCCGAACCCGGCGGTGCGGTCGAACTCCGAGAACGGCGGGCCCGGCGGCAGGTCGCCGCCCACCGAGGTGAGGTTCAGGATCCAGCCCCGGCTGCGCTCGCGCATCGCGGGAATCGCCAGCTGGCTCAACTGCAGTGGGCCGAGAAGATGCATCTCCAGCATGAGGCGGGCCCGGCGTTCGGGAAACGCGTCCAAGGGGCGCAGGAAGGTCACCGCCGCGTTGTTGACCAGGATGTCCGGGGCCCCGACCGCGTCGACCACCTTGGCGAAAAGCCTTGCTCGCTCCTCGGGTTGGGACAGGTCGGCCTGGACCGCGACGGCCTTTCCGCCGGCGGCCACGATCTCGTCGAGGGTTTCCCTCAGCGATCCCCGGTACTTGGGGTCGGGGTCCATCGTGCGGGCCGTCAGCGCGACCGTCGCGCCGCGCGCGGCGAGCCGTCCGGCGATCGCCTTGCCCAGCCCGCGGCTGCTGCCGGTGACGAGGGCCACCATCCCCTCGCACCGTTGGTCAACGCTCATCCTCGATCCTCCTACGGAAATAGCTTCTCCGTATCAGAGAATGCCATTATCGCGGTTGGATCGAAAGGGCCGACCTGGCCCGCAGCGCGTCGATCGAGCAGTTCCCGCCGCCTGCGAAGACCAGCAGCAAGAACGCGAAGCAGAAGAGGATCGCCAACGCGCCGCCGTTGCCCGCCGGCGGGTCGGCGACGGGCCACAGCGCCTGGGGTTGGTGGATCCAGAAGTAGGCGACCGCCATCTGCCCCGAGGCCACGAACGAGACGGCCCGAGTGAACAGGCCGGTGGCGATGAGCAGACCAGCGACGACTTCGATCAGCCCGGCATACCACCCGGGCCACGAGCCGAACTCGACGCGAACCGGCGAACGGACGGGCCAATCGAACAGGCTCCTCGACCCGTATGCGGCGAAGAGCAAACCGTAGACGAGCCGAAACACACTGAGCGCCGCCGGCGTGTAGCGACCGAGTCGCCGGTCCAAATCGTTTGACACGACTGCGAGGTTACGGTCCCGGCCCAGCCAAGCAGGCGTCGCCAGAGCCGGTGGCGGCTCGAGGCCATGTTGTGGCAGCGCGCGGTCTTGGCTGCACCGTTTCGGCGTAACGTCATACTCGCTTACATCGGGTGAAGAAGACGCCCACTCGGGGACTCTGATGGATGGGAATTAGTGATGGGCGAGACTGCCTCCGGTGGGCAATCGGGTCCTTCGGAGCGGGCCGCTAAGGTCCGACAGCGGGTGCAAGAGCTCAACCAGCGCAGGACGGAATTGGCCGCGGGCGAGCGCCCGACGCCGGAGTCGGTGGCACTGGCGCACCGCCGCGCCGAGGAATCCTTGCGCCGCGCGAAAGAGGCGCACCACGCGGCGGCGCTGCGGCACGAAGAGTTGGCTCGGGTGCACGAGCGAACGGCGAACAGCTATCAGCGCGCCGCACTGCAGGGACTTGGGCCCGCCGCTCGACTGCAACAAGCGGCTGACGAGCATTGGCAGGCCGCACACGACGACCATCTCGCGGCCCTTGAGGACGAGGCGAAGTCCCAAGACCCCAAGGAATCCTCCTCGGGGTAGCTCCAAACAGTCCGCCCGTCGCTCGTCCGAGGAGACTCCTTGACATACGTTCTTCTTCTCTGCGCCATCGTTGCGGAAGTAGCCGCGACCAGCCTGCTCAAAAGCACGGAGGGCTTCAGCCGACTGTGGCCGACGGTCATCTGCCTCACGGGTTACGCCATCTCGTTCGCGCTGCTGGCACTGTCGATCTCCCGCGGTATGCAAACAGACGTCGCTTACGCGTTGTGGTCGGCGATCGGCACCGCCCTCATCGTGCTCATCGCCGTGCTGTTTCTCGGCTCGACGGTCTCCGTCGCCAAGGTGGTCGGTGTCGGGTTGATCATCGCCGGCGTGGTCACGTTGAACTTGTCCGGCGCCCACTGACGCTAGGCGCGAGCGGCGCACTCAGCAGATCGAGCAGCGCCGCGGTCACCTCGCCGGGGCGTTCCTCCATGACATAGTGGTCGGCGCCCCGCAGCCGAATCAGCTTGGCCCGCGGAATTGACGCCACCAGTTCGCGCGCGGAGCCGAACGGGATATAGGGATCGCGGTCGCCCCAGATCACGGCGACCGGGCACCGGATCGTCCCCAATCCCTCCGCGAGCCACGGCACGGCGGGCACCGGGTAGTGCGCGAAGAAGTTCCAGAACCTCCGCTTTCCTTCCGGCGAATTCATCCACCCCAGATACTCGGCTTCCAGCGCGGTGTCGAAGCAACCGAGCCTTCGGTAGCGCGCCAGCGCCACATGGTGCAGCGCGGCGAGCGGAAGGTGTTGTGCGGCTTCGGACAGCGCCGGCTGCGTGGCGATCCAGCGCTGGGCCCGTGAAAAGCGGTAGAACCATGGGCGGAAGGTGCCATGTGCGCGGGTGTTCAAAAGAGCGAGTCGCAGTACCCGATCGGGATGGCGGATGGCATAGCCGAGTCCGATGAAGCCGCCGTAGTCGTGAGCGCACAGGTTGAACCGCTGCCACCCCAACACCTCGGCGAACCTTTCGATCCGCTCTACCTCGTTGTCGTAGGTGGGCACGGTGGGTGGCGGACCGGACCGCCCGAAGCCCGGCCAGTCCGGCGCCACGACATGATGGTTTCCGGACAGTTCCGGGATCTGATGGCGCCAGCAGGACGCGCTCTGCGGGTAGCCGTGCAACAGCAGCACCGGCTCTCCCCTGCCGGCGGTGTCTCCGAACACGTTGCATCCGTCGATGTCCCACATGGTCGGAACATATCCGCATCCGACGTCCTACTACCCCTCGCTTCGAGACAGACGGCGCTCCATTCCCGCCACCGAGCTCCTGTGCCGGCGTGAGCCGTTGCCCTCAACGCCGTTTCGTCGCCGCCCCGTGAGCTGGTGTTTACGTAACAGCCTTCAACTGCGCGCCCGGTGTGCAAACATCACTGCCAGACTGACGGTCTGCCGCCCCCGGGCGGACAGGTTGATTTGCGGCAACCTCGAGGGAGTAGGACTCACCATGACCGATGTCGATCAGACGCCCTCCGACGGAATCGCTCCCGCCAGCCCCACGCGGGCCGATCTGATTGAGCACTCTCGCACCGGGATGAGCGCGGCCGCGCTGCAACGGGCCATCAACGACCACCTGCGCTACTCGATCGGCCGCCCCGCGGCGGCCCGCCGGCCCGAGCACTACTACCGGGCGCTCGCACTGGCCGTGCGCGACCGCATGCAGGACCGCCGCGTGGTGTCGACCCAGACCTCGCTCGATCTCGGCCGCAAGGTGACCTGTTACCTGTCGGCGGAGTTTCTGATGGGTCCGCAACTGGGCAACAACCTGCTCAATCTCGGCATGGAGCGGGCGGCCCGCGAAGCGCTGGCCGCGATGGGCCAGAACCTGGACACCGTCCTTTCGTGCGAGGAGGAACCGGGCCTGGGCAACGGCGGCCTCGGCCGGCTCGCCGCGTGCTACCTGGACTCGCTGGCCACCCTGGAGCGCCCGGCGATCGGGTACGGAATCCGTTACGAGTTCGGCATTTTCGATCAAGAGATCCACGATGGCTGGCAAGTCGAGCAGACCGACAACTGGCTGGACCACGGAAACCCCTGGGAGATCGCCAAACCCGACGTCAACTACTTGGTCAAGTGGGGCGGCTACGCGGCTCACTACACGGACGACGCCGGCAAGGACCGCGTCCGATGGGTGCCGGGGCGGGTACTGAAGGGCGTCGCCTACGACACGCCGATCCAGGGTTACGGCGTCAACACCTGCAACGTGCTGACGTTGTGGAGCGCGCGGGCGGTCAAGTCGTTCGCATTGGAAGCCTTCAACACCGGCGATTACTACGGGGCGGTCGAGGACGAGGTGATGTCGGAGACGGTCACCAAGGTGCTCTACCCGAACGACGAGCCCGAGGCGGGCAAACAGCTGCGCCTGCTGCAACAGTATTTCTTCGTGTCCTGCTCACTGCAGCACGTGCTGCACATCATGGACGATCTCGCCGACGTGTCCGTCAAGGAACTTCCCCAGCGTTTTGCGTTGCAGCTCAACGACACCCATCCGTCGATCGGCGTCGCCGAACTCATGCGGTTGTTGGTCGACGAACGCCAGCTGGACTGGGACGAGGCGTGGGAGATCACCGTCGCGACGTTCGGCTACACCAACCACACGTTGCTGCCCGAGGCGCTGGAGACCTGGCCGCTTGACATGTTCGCCGAGGCGCTGCCACGTCACCTGGAGATCATCTACGAGATCAACCGCCGGTTCCTGGACGAGGTGCGCGCCCGGTTCCCCGGGGACGACGAGCGGGTCGGCCGGATGTCGCTCATCGGCGAGAACGGTGGCAAGAGCGTGCGGATGGCGCACCTGGCCACCGTCGGTAGCCACGCGATCAACGGCGTGGCCGCGCTGCACTCGGAGCTTCTGAAAAGTAGTGTGCTCAAAGACTTCTACGAGATGTGGCCGGAGCGGTTCAGCAACAAGACCAACGGCGTGACGCCGCGCCGCTTCCTGGCGCTGGCCAATCCGGGACTGCGGGAACTGCTGGACCGCACCGTCGGCGACGGCTGGCTGACCGACCTGGGGCGCCTGCGCGGGCTCGAGCCCTTCGTCGACGACGCCGCCTTCCGCCGGGAATGGCGCGACATCAAACGCAACAACAAAGCCCGCCTCGCCAAGTACATCCGCTCGGTGGCGGGGGTGGACCTCGACCCGGACTGGATGTTCGACATTCAGGTCAAGCGCATCCACGAGTACAAGCGCCAGCATCTCAACGTCCTGCACGTCGTGGCGCTCTACCACCGCCTCAAACAGGACCCCGGCCTGTCGATTCCGCAGCGGGCCTTCATCTTCGGCGGCAAGGCCGCCCCGGGCTATTTCATGGCCAAGCGGATCATCAAGCTGATCAACGCCGTCGGGGAGACCGTCAACGCCGACCCGGACGTCAACCGGTTCCTGAAGGTCGCATTCGTGCCGAACTTCAACGTGCAGAACGCCCACATGATCTACCCGGCCGCCGATCTGTCCGAGCAGATCTCCACCGCGGGCAAGGAGGCGTCGGGCACCGGGAACATGAAGTTCATGATCAACGGCGCCCTGACCGTCGGCACGCTCGACGGCGCCAACGTGGAGATGCGCGACGAGGTGGGGCCGGAGAACTTCTTCCTGTTCGGCCTGACGGAGCAGGAGGTCGAGGCCGTCAAGGCGGGCGGATACCGCCCGGCCGATTACATCGACCGCAACGACGAGCTGCGCACGGTGCTGGATCTCATTGCGGCCGGCACGTTCTCGCACGGCGACACCGAGGTGTTCCGGCCGCTGGTGGACAACCTGCGCCATGAGGACCCCTTCCTGGTGTGCGCCGACTACGCGTCCTACGTGACCTGCCAGGAGCAGGTGAGCGCCGCGTGGCAGGACAGGGAGTCGTGGACGAAGATGTCCATCCTCAATACCGCTCGCAGCGGCAAATTCTCCTCGGATCGCGCGATCACCGAGTACTGCGACGACATCTGGAACGTGTGGCCGCTGACCGTAAAGATGTGAGAAACCCGGCCGACAATGGCTGCGCCGGGCCTAGGATCTCGGCATGTCAATGCTGGGCGATGCAACGGTCGTCCTCGCTCGCCTGACGAGGTCGACGTCCAACGCGCTGCGTGTCGCGCTCACCACCCCCGACGGCACCGAATTGGCGCGGGCACAACAAAAGGGCGGTGCCGCGGTGCTATTCGGCTTCAAGAACGGGGGCAAAGGCGAATACAAGCTGTCCTCGGCGGCCGGCGATGAGCTCAAGATCGCGGTGGCCGCAACGACCACCATCACCAACGGGAACACACCCGTGGGACGGATCGTGCCCGCCGACGGCGCGGCGCGCCTGGAAGACGGGGGCGGCACCGTGCTGGCGGTGGTGCAGCCACACACCGGACACAAGGCCGACAACGCATGGCACCACCGCCTGTTGTCGCCGACCGGCCAAGCGCTTGGTGTACTCACCCTGATGACCGTTCACACCGGTTGGAGCGACGTCGAGTCCGACGCCATTCTGTTGCTCACCGACCGCAACGTCGCCACCCTGAAGGCACCATCGGCGGGTGCGATGCTCACCCTCGCCGCGCCGGTCCCTCCCCAGTTGGGCGACGTCTTGGCCGCGGCGTGTGTGGACTTCTCGGTACTCCCCCGCGGATACATCGCGTCAGGCTAGCGGTACCCCGGTAGGTCCGGCACTCCGCTGGCGGTCAGCCATCCACCGCCGTCGACGACGAGCGTCGCCCCGGTGACATACGACGCCGCATCGCCGGCGAGGAAGAGCACCGCTTCGGCGACCTCGGTGGTCGAGCCGGGCCGCCGCAAGGGATTCTGCATCGTGCGATGCGCGTCGTCCCCGGCGATCCGCTTGACTCCCTCGGTCCCCGACATCGCCCCGGGCGCAACGACATTGACCCGGACCCCGTCGGGTCCCCACTCGATGGCGCAGGCGCGGGTGAACGCATCGATGCCGGCCTTGGCCGACACGACGTGGGCCTGCAACGCCATGCCGCGGTACTGCGTGGCCGCACTGATGTTCACTATTGATCCGCCGTGATCACGCAGCCACAGCTCGTAGGCCGTCTTCGACACGTTGAACGTCCCCACGAGGTCGATGTCCACCACGGCTTTGAATCCGCCTGCGCCCAGGCCGCTGATCGGCACTGGAAAGTTGCCGGCGGCGTTATTGACGACGACGTCGAGCCTGCCGAACCCCTGCAGCACGTCGTCGACGACGGCCGTCACCTGATCACTGTGCCGGACGTCGCAGACGCCGTAGCGGGCCTCGATGCCGGCCTCCCGCAACGACGCAACGGCCGCCTGGAGGTTGGCTTCCTTGCGGCTGCAGATGGCGACCCGGGCGCCGTGGCTGCCCAGCACCCGGGCGATTTCCAGGCCCAGACCGGTGGCGCCGCCGGTGATCAGCGCCACCTTGTCCGCCAGCAGGTCGGCCCGAAACGGGCTGCGCCGGGCGTTCACGCGGTCAAGGTTACGACGGCTGGACCGTGGGTCGACAGTGGACGTTTTCCCGGTCCGCCGCAAGGATCGACTCAGTGACCCTGGCAGGAGGAAAGTGACCCTACGATTCCGTCGGCTTGCGCTGGCCCCGTTCACCGCGGCGTTGGCGATGCTGCTGCTCGCGCCGTTCGCGTCGGCCGACACCTATACCGATCAGCTGGTGAGCAAGTTCAACGACCAGACGCACGTGCTGGCCGATCCGGCGGCGAATCCGCCGCTGCGGGACCCCGACAGGCTCAACGACCAGATCCTGTCCAGCCGATGGACGTGGAGTTCCACGCCCCCGGTCTGGGTGGCGGCGGTCGCCGCCAAGCAGACGGGGGTGAGCACCCCGGATGCCATCCACAACGTCATCCTCGGACGCGATCCCGCGTTCAGCGGGATCATTCTGGTCATCGACTCGCGCGGCTATCACGTGCGCGCCTACAACGTGCCCAAGGCGATCGCGGACAGTGTCGATCCGCTCATGAGCCAGTCGGCCAGGGCTCACCGGAACGACCCGCAGGGCGCGACGAGTGAATTCGTCAGCAGATTGGCCAGGGTGGACGTGCCCTCCGGGGGACCGGCGAGCACCACCTCCCCTGCCGTGCACAAGAATCCCGACCGCTGGGCATGGTTGTGGACCCTGCTGGTCTTCCTCGCCGTCGCGTTGAGCGTGGTCAGCTTGATCTGGTTCGTGGCGAGCCGAAGCGGCAAGCGCCGCAAGGACGCAGCAGCGCGCGAGCAGATCAAGCAGGAATTGATCACCGCCACAGCGGATGTCGGCGACCTCGACAACGCGGTGCTCACCAACAGCGAGACGGACGTCAGCGCGGAGTCCACGAAGGCCAACGCCAGCCTGTATGACGCCAGAAAGGCCTATGAGACAGGTGACTACGGCGCGGCGCGGGCGCACCTGAGGGTGGTGCAGTCGACGGTGGCCAAGGCCAACCAGAAACTCAACCCCGGTCGCCCTGCGCCGAACGTCGCCGCCGTCGACTCGGTGCCCGAAGACGACCGCAAGCAGGCCTCGGTGCGCACGAAGAACCCCGACACCGGGGAGTACGTGACGATCAACAACAACAACTACAGCACCGCCCCGCAGCCCGGTTATCCCCACTATTACGGGGGTGGCTACTACAACGGGATGTTCTTCTACCCGGGGTACTACCCATACGCGTTCTGGGGTCCGGGCTGGGGTTGGGCGCTCACCGACGTCCTGCTGATGGATGCGCTGCTGGACGACCATTGGGGCGGCAGCTACGAACGCGGCTTCGAGGCCGGCCGCGATTCGGCGTACACGGATACCGGCTACGACGGCGGCCAAAGCGCCGGTTATGACAGCCCGCAAGGCGATGTCGGGTTCGGCGGTGGTTATGACTCCGGCGGCGACACCGGCTTCGCGGGCAACGGCGGCTCGTACTCGGGTGGCGGAGACGTCGACTTCTCCGGCGGTTGGGACTCCGGCGGCGGATCCGACTTCGGCGGATCCGATTTCGGCGGCGGTGGCTCGGATTCCGGCGGCGGCGACTTCGGCTTCTGATACCCGAGAAGTAAGGTTTCCCCTCAACGACCGGATAGCTGAGACCCAGGAGGAGTGGGATGGTGACTGAGGGATTGTTCGGTCTGCTGACGATTGTCGCCCTGGGGCTGGCGTTGACACTCGCCGCCATTGCCGGCGTGTACGTCAGGCGGCTGGAGCGGCGAACAACCAGCCAGATCAGCGAGGAAATCGGCAGCGCCAGAAGCGTCGTGCGCAAACTGCGCAAACGCGAACCGATGTCGGCCGAGGAGCTGGATTATGCGCGGCAAATCGTCGCCGATCGCGGGTCCCTCATGGCGCTGTGTATCCCGGGCGCCTTGTTCATGCTGGGCTGCTTCTATGTGTTCGGCAGCCTCTATCACTTGCACGGAGCGACCCCCTCGGAGCGCACGTTCCTCGGGGTGATTCCCATGTTGACATCGACCAATCTGGCCCGAGGGCTTCGGAGTAGTGCGCGGCTGAAGAGGCGCCTACCCGATGCGCCCGCCGCGTCATGACGGGACACCAACCTCGCTTCGACACACCCAGATCGCGCCGGCGGCCCGGCTGCAGTAATCTCTTTACCGTCGTATGTCAACCTTATTGATATACGACGGGTTCCTGGCTGTCCGGAGAGGGGCGGCGAAGAGTCGGGAACGTTCTTAGGACTGGGTCGCGAGGGGTGATGGAGTGAGCCGTCGTTCAGTCGCCAGGACTGCCTTGGAGCGGGGCTGGATGCCGTTGGTCACCGTCGTTGCGGTCGGTGTGGGCCTGCTGTGCATGTACAAGGTGCACCAGTTCTCCGAACCGGAGCCGGTCATCACCGTCAATGGTCCGCAGGCGCCCGAGCAGTTCAATCTCAAGCGGATCACCTACGAGGTGTTCGGCAACGCCGGCAAGGGAGGGAAGCTCGTCTACATCGACATCGACGGCCACCCGCACCAAGTTGATATCACGGCCCTGCCCTGGTCCCACACGGAGACCACGACGCTCTCGGTGGCATCCGGAAGCATCTCGGTTCACGTTCGTAGCGGTCAGGTGGGTTGCCGGATGCTGGTGGACGGCGTGGTCCGTGACGAGCAGTCGGACGACCATCCGGACGCCGATGTCGAGTGCCGGGTGAAATCGGCATGACCGAGCATCGTCTCGACGAGCCACGGGCCAAACGCCCGTTCATCCCCAGGATGGTCCGGGCTTTCGCGATCCCGATCATCTTCTTCTGGGGCCTCCTCGCGGTCGCCACGAACACCTTCATGCCGCAGGTGGAACGGGTCGCGGAGGAACTCGCCGGACCGATGGTGCCGCACTACGCCCCCTCACAGCGGGCGCTGCTGCACATCGGCGAGAAGTTCCACGAATCGAATTCGACCAACTTGACCATGGTGGTGTTCGAGGCGAACCGGCCCCTCGGGGACGCCGACCACAGGTACTACGACGACCTGATGCGCCGCCTTCAGCGCGACACCCAGCACGTGCAGTACGTGATGGACCTGTGGGGCAAGCCGTTCACCGCGGCCGGAGCGCAGAGCGTGGATGGCAAGTGCACCTATGTGCTCCTGCGTCTCGCCGGCGACATCGGCCAGATTCAGGCCAACCAGTCCGTGGACGCGGTCCGCGACATCATCAAGAAAGACCCGCCACCACCCGGGCTCAAGGTCTACGTCAGCGGTGCCGCTCCGCTGGCCTCGGACACGCTGGCAATCGCCAACGCGAGCCTGAACAACGTCACGATCGTCACCATCATCCTCATCGTCGTGATGTTGTTGCTGGTCTACCGCACCCCGTCCACCCTGCTGGTGCCCTTGCTTGGCGTGCTCATCGAGATGCTCGTCGCAAAGGGGATCGTCTCGACGCTGGGGCACCTCGGGTACATCGAGCTCTCGTCGTTCGCGGTGAACATCGTGATCGCGTTAACTCTGGGCGCGGGAACGGATTACGGCATCTTCCTGATGGGCCGCTATCACGAGGCCCGGCAGGCCGGCGAAAGCCGGGAGGACAGTTTCTACATCGCGTACAAGGGTGTCGCGCCGATCATCATCGGCTCCGGGCTGACGATCGCCGGCGCGTGTTACTGCTTGACGTTCGCGCGCCTCAACTATTTCCACACCATGGGCCCGGCCGTGGCGATCACCATGCTGTTCACCATCGCCGCCGCGATGACGCTGGGCCCGGCGGCGTTGACCGTCGGCAGCCTGTTCGGGATGTTCGACCCGAGGACCAGCGCCAAGGGATACCTGTATCGGCGTATCGGGGCGAGCGTCGTGCGGTGGCCGGTGCCCATCCTGGTGGCCAGTTCCGCCATCGTCATGCTCGGGGCGATCTTCGTTCCCACCTACCGGCAGAACTACGACGACAGGCAATATCAGCCGGCCAGTGCGCCCGCCAACCTTGGTTTCCAAGCGGCGGATCGGCACTTCCCCAAGAGCAAGCTCTTCTCCGAGATGCTGATGGTCGAAACCGATCACGACATGCGTAACTCCGCCGACTTCATCTCCCTGGACCGCGTCGCCAAGGCCCTGATTCGCCTGCACGGCGTGGCGATGGTGCAGGGCATGACCAGGCCCTTGGGTCGCGCGCTCGAGCACGCCAGCATCCCCTACTTGTTCACCACACAGGGCAGCGGCAACGGGCAACAACTCCCGTTCAGTAAGGAGCAGAACTCCAACACCGATGCGCAGGCCGACATTCAGGCGCACTCGGTCGAGGTCCTGCGCAAGGAGATCGGCTTCTTCCAAAAGGTGTCCGACGAGCTGCACCAGACCGTGCTCACCGTCGAAGATCTGCAGCGGGTCGCCGACGACATCAGGGACGAGGTCTCGAACGTCGACGATTTCTTCCGGCCGATCAAGAGCTACTTCTATTGGGAGAGGCACTGTTTCGACATCCCCATCTGCTGGACGTTCCGTTCGCTGTTCGAGACGATCGATCAGATCGACAAGTTGGCCGACGACATCGCGGACGCGAAAGTGTCCCTCGAGGAGGTGGACAAGGCTTTCCCGCAGATCATCGCCCAACTCAAAGCCACCGCCGACGACACCGAGGCACTGCAGTCGAAGTTGGTCAACAGTTACGGATCCGCGGATCTGCAGACCACCCAGACCGAGCAGACGTTCGATGATCTGATCAACGTGGGCAACGACTTCGACAAGTCACGCAGCGACGACTTCTTCTACATCCCGCACGAGGGCTTCGACAACGACGACGTCAAGACCGGGATGAAGCTGATGATGTCGCCGGACGGCAAGGCGGCCAGGTTCATCGTCACCCACGAGGGCGACGCGATGGGCCCCGAAGGCGTGGAGCACGTCCAACAGTTCCCCGACGCGATCAAGACGATCCTGAAAGAGACCTCGTTGGCCGGGGCGAGAATCTATATCGGCGGTTCGGGATCCAACGACAAGGACATCAAGGAATACGCGATGTCCGACCTCATGATCGCGGCGATCGCCGCCTTCGTGCTGATCTTCTTGATCATGATGTTCATCACGCGAAGCCTGGTGGCCGCCTTGGTGATTCCCGGCACCGTGGCGTTCTCCTACGCCGGCGCGTTCGGGCTGTCCATCCTCGTTTGGCAGCACCTGGTCGGCCTGCACCTGCACTGGCTGGTCCTGCCGTTGACGTTCATCATCCTGGTGGCGGTGGGTTCGGACTACAACCTGTTGCTGATCAACAGGGTGAAAGAGGAGTTGCACGGCGGGATTCACACCGGCCTCATCCGGGCGCTCGGGAGCACGGGCGGCGTGGTGACGTCCGCCGGTTTGGTCTTCGCCTTCACCATGCTGGCCATGCTCACCAGCGATCTGCGCACGATCGGGCAGGTGGGTTCGACCGTGTGCATCGGCCTGCTGCTCGACACGCTGATCGTGCGTTCGTTCGTGGTGCCGTGCATCCTGCGGATTCTGGGGCCGTGGTTCTGGTGGCCGACCCTGGTGCGCGCCCGTCCGCTGCGGCAGGCGGCCGCGCCGGGCTAGCCGGCGCCCTTGCCGTTGTCCACACGATAGACGGCGCCGTGCACCGCGGCCGCGGCGTCACTGGCCAGGAAGGCGATCACATTCGCGACGTCGGCGGGCTGCATCATGCCGCGCGGCGAGGCCGTACGCATGATCAGGTCGTAGTTGGGGTTCTCCGGAGCGCTGAAGTGCTCGAGCTGCGGGGTGAGCATGCCCCCGGGGCATACCGCGTTGACGCGCAAGCGATCCGCGGTGTACTCCACCGCCAGAGCGCGGGTCAGCCCGACCAGCCCGTGCTTGGCGGCGCAGTAGCCCGCCGAGTACGCCTGGCCCTCGACGCCGGCGATGGACCCGACGTTGACGATGTTGCCGCCCCGCTCCAGCAGGTGCGGCAGCGCCGCCCGGCACAGGAAGAACGGCCCGTTCAGGTTGACCGCGAGGTCGTGCGCCCAGTCGTCGTCGGTCATCGACTCCGTCCGGCGCATCTGGTGTTGTCCGGCGACATTGACCAGCACGTCCAGCCCGCCGAATTCGCGCACGCACCGCTCGACCGCGTCGCGGCAATCCTGCGCCGAGGTCACGTCAACCGCTGCGTAGCAGCCGTTGCCCACGTCGGCGAACACCTCGGCCAGGCGGGCCGTGTCCCGGCCGATGCCGAAAACCGTTGCGCCCTGGCGGGAGAACAACCGGGCCGTCTCGGCGCCGAGGCCCGACGACGCCCCGGTCACCAATGCGACCTTGCCCTGCAATGACATTCCGCTCCTCGTGGTCAGTAGGAGCGCATCCGCGCGAGGAGTCTCGGCCCCCACAGGGTCATCGCACGGCGCGCGGTCAACAACACCAACAGGCTGATCGCCGTCCTCCCGATGGCGACCCGACTGGTTCGCCGCTTCCAGGTCGGCGGCGCCGAACCCGCGCGCCGGCCGAGGTAGTAGCCGAGGCAGGTCGCCATCGCGAGAGCCGCGATTCCCGCGAGCACCGTCATGATGATGAGCGTTTCGCGTCATCGTCGCGGCGGGGTCACGCGAAAGGCACACCTTGGCCACTACGTGCGGCCGACGAATGCGGCGCTAACCGATCTCGCTCACGACATAGACGGCGACATAGCCGATCGGGATGCCGGTCCAGGTGGCGATGCACTTGCGTGCCGCCAGCTCCACCGCGCCCCGGCGGCTGGTGCGGGTGACCCTGCCGATCTCGGGAATCCGGATCATCCACCCGTCGGCGTCATGACTGACTTCGACGTCAAAGCACTGGCCGACCATCGGGCACTTCACGCGGGGAACCATCCGCGACGCGCGGGCGCTGCGCGGCGATCGTCGGCGCAGCAGGCTGGGCTGAGTGGGCATGGCTGCTTTCAAAAGAGTCGCAATCGAACCGCGGGCAAGATTAATGCGCATCGCGGCGAAAACCTAATCGGCAGCCAGGCCGGCTCGCACTTGATGCGGACTCTCCACCAGGTCGTCGCCGCGGCTTAATGTCTGCGTTATGCGACTGATCCCATGGCCTGCCCTGGCGGCGGGTGTGATCGTCATCGGGTGTCTTGCCGGCCCGCCAGCGCACGCCGAAAGGGGCTACGGACCTGGCTCGTACGAGGTGCCCGCCCAGCTCCCCTACGGCACCTACGTCGCCCACGCCGAACCGGGCGACTATTCGGCCGCGTGCACGTTCACGACGTGGACGAGCGACGGGAAATTGATCGTTTCCGAGAGCGGGAATTCCGTTACCGCAACGGTCGCGGCGCCCTCGGTGGCGAAATTCATCACCCACGGCTGTACACCGTGGACCAAGGTGGGCTGAAACCGAGAGGGCCGGGGCCGTCACCGTTCGGCAACGGCTGATCGGCCGACCGCACCCGTCGTAACCCGATGTCGGGACCTTCGGCTCTGATCGGGCAGCTTTCCCGGCATCATGATGCGGTGATGTATCTGCCGTAGGAGGGTGTCATGTGCACGGTCTCGGTTTCTGATGAGCGATCAATTTGACCAATACACCGAGTGCCTTTGATGACATCGACCGCTTCGCCAATCGGTATGGCAAGCGGTTACTGGTGGACGGTGTCTGGTGGCCCTACCACCGCTTGGGCGCGGGCACTGCGGTGCTGTGGTTGACGGGTGGCCTTCGCCGGGCTGCGCTCGCCTCGAGGTTCCTGGAAGGGCTTGCCGCGCACCATGCCGTTATCGCACCCGATTACGTACCGGTCGGTACAGTCGCGGAATTCATGGCGGCCTTCGACGCGATCCTGGAGGCCGAATCGATCAATACCGTTGCGCTGGTGGGTCAGTCATACGGGGGGATGCTCGCGCAGGCGTACCTCGCGCATCGCCCGGGCGCGATCGATCGCCTCATCCTGTCGAGCACCGGTCCCGCAGATTACGCACGAGGGTGGCTCGCGCTCGAAGACCTGCTTGTATTCCTCGCCGAGGTCCTGCCGGAGAAGCTGCTCAAGAAAGTGGTCGCGTCCGGGTTGGTCCTCCTAACCCGTCAGCTGCCTGCTGTTCAGCGGCGCCAAATGGCAGACCTATTGCGCACGACCGTGCGCGAGCGATTGAGTCGTGCGGACGTCGTGTCTCATTTCGCCGTCGCCGCTGACCTGATCCGCTACCAGATCGTCACGCCAGCCGCCTTTGCGGGGTGGAGTGGTCGCATCATCGTCTTAGCCGCCGAGAACGATCCGACGCAGAGCAGCAAGGACATTCAGCGCTATGAACGCTTGTTTGGACGCGGTCCCGAAGTGATCGGTCTCGGGCAGCTGGGGCACGCCGCGGCGCTCACCGACCCATGCGCTTACCTGGACCTCGTAGAGCGCGCCCTACGTTAAGACCCGGACGACGGGCACAGACGCCAGACCCGGTAGAGACGCTGGTCTGATCTGCGCTCGTGGAGTGGAGCTGAGGTGACTCGAACCCCCGCGTGGACCGCCCCACCCTATCGACGTCGAGAAGCTGTTAGTCGATCGACTCGCCGCCGCAAGCCCGGACTTGCTGCGCGCCTTGTTGTCGATGTTTATTGCGGCGTTGATGAGTGCGGAGGCCGGACTCGCTGTGCGGCGCCGGTTACGGCGAACGCAGCGAGCTTGGCTCGTCGTAAGCGCGCTGAGCGGGCGCGGACCAGTGTGGTGGCAACCTGCTGTCTGCTGGGCGTGTCCACACGGCGCATCGAGCGCCTCGTCGAATCCCTCGGTGTGGCAAGCCTGTCTAAGTCCCAGGTATCGGAGATGGCCAAGGACCTCGACGAGCAAGTCAAAGCATTCCGCACACGACCCCTTGACGCCGGTCCGTACACGTTCGTGGCCGACGACGCGCTGGTGCTCAAGGTCCGCGAGAACGGCCGCGTCGTTGGCGTGCACACGCTGATCGCCACCTGGGTAAACGTCGAGGGCTACCGAGAGATCCTGGGCGTGAGCATCTCCTCGACCGAGGACGGCGCGGGCTGGTTGGCCTCCTTCCGCGATCTGGTCGCCCAGGGCCTGTCTGGGGTCGCGCTGGTCATCAGCGATGCCCATCCTGGCCTGGTGGCCGCAATCGGGGCCACCCTGCCTGGGACAGCTAACGAGTCCACGAGAACTTCCATGGCCAGTCAGGATGCCGCGGCGCTTCTGGCTCTCCATCGCGCGAGGAGGGGGTACGCCCTCAAAACAAGGCTCAACAGGATGCTCGTGCCCGCTCTGCTGGGATTGATGTATTCACGCATCGAATCAAAACGCCCGTCGCGGATATGGAAAACCCAGCAGTAGCCGTCGATCCTGACACGAAGTCCGCCGACGAGTGCCCCGTGTTCATATTCGACGACGAGATACTCTTTGTTGGTAAACCAGTTGGTGATATTGACCTTCGACCGGCTATCGTGCGTCCTTCGGCTACCTGCCGCCATGACCGCGTTCATGACATTGTCGCGGCCTCTCCAGGTATGGCCGACGGGCATAAGGGTGAAAGTGCAATCATCGGTCAGGAGCTCGCCGAACCGCTCGTAGTCGTCGTCAGCGACAATTGCTAAGTATCGCTCGATCAGGCTCGTGACGGCGCCATCAGTCTCGGTCACTTCGCCTCCCCTGCAGCTCCTGTCCCTCGTCTCATAGCGTAGAGCGCCGGCGCCTCGCCTATCTCCGACGGATGCGCAAGCTCTGGCCCGTCGGCTGACCATCTGATTCCGATCCGACTATTTCGGCGACAAACTCACAGGACCTAAACTGCACACCGAAGGTCATGCGATGGCCGACTCGTACACCATTGCGCTGGGCGCGGCCCTTCGCTCTGCCTTGTTCCGGTTGGGTCCGGCCCGTTACCTGCGGTTTCCTTCTGGGATCTTGACGGCGTCAAGCGCCTGCATCGACATCCACGATCCCATTCGGCTCAGAACGCTGAACCGGCAGACACGTCGTCAGCGCTCCAGCCATTGACTCGACACGATCAACCGCAGAAACCGATTTGATATCGACTACTACTCGCCACTTCTGTTGACAAAAGTCACAAATTTAACATCACGCGATGCAGGATTCGTCGGCGAATGTGCGGCCGTCGCGGCCCATTCCCCGGCGTGACTTATTGCGCTACGCCATCGCCATGTCCGCGCTACCAGCGCTGTATGCGGCATCGACGACCGCCACGGCCCGTGCCGCCGTTGGCGCCACCCCAACATTGATCGACTTCGCCGCGCGCCAAATCCCGGCGCAGCAGATTAGAGCCGCCGGCCACTCCGGGGTCATCAACTACGTCTCGTTGTCGCGTCCCGGCTCGTCCATGGGCGCCAAGCCGATCACGCGGCCTTACGCCGAGCAGCTGAGCGCCGCTGGGCTGATGATCGTCAGCAATTACCAGTACGGCAAGCCGGGCGGGACGGCACCATCGGATTTCAGGCGCGGGTTCGAGGGCGGCGTTGCCGATGCTCGCACCGCCTGGGAGCTGCATACCGCGGCGGGGGGCGGTCAAAGTGCCCCGATCTTCTTCAGCATCGACGAGGACATCAACCACGACACCTGGAACAACCTGGCACTCAAGTGGTTTCGTGGAATCAATTCGGTCCTGGGGGTGCAGCGCACCGGCGTCTACGGCGGTATCGATGTGTGCCGGTGGGCCGCCGCCGATGGAGTTATCGGGAATTCGAGCACCCCGGGCCACCGGTGGGCCTGGCAAACCAAGGCCTGGTCCCACGGCCAGATCGATCCCGCCGCGGTGCTCTACCAACGCGTGGTGAGCACGGCGTCGAATCCAGGCCCAAAAGTCGGGGGACTCGAAGTCGACGTCAACGACGTCCTTGCCGGCGATTGCGGCCAGTGGAACCTACATCGGTGAGCCGGGTGTCGTCCGGCCGCCGAATATCCGGTGGAGCTAAGGGGACTCGAACCCCTGACCCCCACACTGCCAGTGTGGTGCGCTACCAGCTGCGCCATAGCCCCAAGTCGTGCCAATCGAAGCTACACCAACCGCCACCCTGGTTCAAAGTTGCTGTTCAGGCCGCCTCACCGTCCGCTTGGGGCTCCGCCAAGCCGTGCTCGGGATGGATCAGCGTCCGCGTTTCCGCCGCCGGCACCCAGCCGACCGCGGCGATCAGCAAGACAATCCCGCTGATGCCGAACCCCCACCCGAAGCTGAGCTTCTCCGCGGCCCACCCGACCGTCAAGGAGCCGATGATGGCACCCAGGTCGGACAGCATCTGCACCGCGGCCACCGGGATGCCCGCGCGCGCCTCATTGCCGAGGATGTCGGCCACCGCGGCCTGCATCGGGGACATGAAGATGCCGGTCGTCGCACCGGATATGGCCGCGGCGATCATGAACGCGGGCAGCGACGACACGATTCCCAGCGCGGCGGTGGCCACGCCGGACGTCGCCAAGCCGACGATCAACAACGTGCGTCGTCCCATCCGGTCGGACAGGTAACCACTGGGGACGACGGCCACGGCGTTACCGGCCGCGAACGCCGCCAGCGCCGCTCCGATGACGCCGACGCTTTCGCCCATGACGTCGGCGAGGAACAACGGAACCAGCGCGACGCGCAGACCGAACGCCGCCCAGCCGGTCGCGAAATTCGACAGCAGCGCCGCCCAGTAGGCGCGGACGCGCAGCGCCTGGCGCATCGTCACCGTGGACCGGGTGGGCGGCGGTGGCGCGGCCAGCTCCGAATGCCGCAAACCGTAGAACAGCACCACCGCCACGCCCAGCATGGCGACGCCGTACACGATGAACGGAGCCGTCAGCCCCCACCCCGCCGTCAGGCCGCCGATCGCCGGCCCGCCGACCGCGCCCACCATGAACGACGTCGTGAACAATCCCGCAATCCGCCCCCGCGCGTCGGGCGGGCTGATGTGGATCATCAGCCCCAACGCGGAGACATAGAACATCGTCGAGCCGATGCCGCTGATCGCGCGGAAAAGCAGCAATTGCCAGTACGCCTGGGAATACGCGCACGCGATGGTGGACAAAGCCACGACCAGCAAACCACCGATGTAAATCCTCCGCTCGCCCAGCCGTTGCACCAGCACGCCGCTGACCGGGGCGAAACACAGCCGGCTCAACGAAAAGACGGTGACCAAGAAAGTCACCGCCTTGATGCTGACCCCGAAGGTATGCGCAAAAGCGGGCATCGCCGGCGAAATGACACCGTAGCCCAACGCGACCATGACATTTGCCCAGCTGAGGATCCAAACTTCGCGTGGCAACCGCTCAGATCGCGACCCGCGTTCCCCCGAGCGGGTAAAGCGGAGGGAAATGGTCACCCAATGACTTTATTCACCACCTCGCGCGCGGCTTCTTGCACCTCCGCCAAATGGTCGGGACCGTTGAACGACTCGGCGTAGATCTTGTAGACGTCCTCGGTGCCCGACGGCCGCGCGGCAAACCAGGCGTTCGCGGTCGTCACCTTCAATCCGCCCAGCGCGGCGCCGTTGCCAGGCGCGGTGGTGAGTTTCGCGGTGATCGGCTCGCCCGCCAGCTCCGTGGCGGTGACCTGCTCGGCCGACAGCTTGGCCAGGCGGGCTTTTTGCTCGCGGTCGGCGGGCGCATCGACGCGAGCGTAGAACGGCGTGCCGTACGCGGCGGTCAGCTCCTGGTAGCGCTGGGACGGGCTCAGGCCCGTGACGGCCAGGATTTCCGAGGCCAGCAGGGCAAGGATGATGCCGTCCTTGTCGGTGGTCCACACCGAACCCTCGCGCCGCAGGAACGACGCCCCCGCGGACTCCTCACCGCCGAAGCCGATGGTGCCGCCGATCAGGCCGTCGACAAACCACTTGAACCCGACCGGCACCTCGACGAGTTTGCGGCCAAGGCCCGCGACCACCCGGTCGATGATCGACGAACTCACTGCGGTCTTGCCCACGGCAATGCCGTCCGGCCACGACGGGCGGTGCGTGTAGAGGTAGTCGATGGCCACCGCGAGATAGTGGTTGGGGTTGAGCAGCCCCCCATCGGGCGTGACGATGCCGTGGCGGTCGGAGTCCGCGTCGTTGCCGGTGGCGATCTGGTAGCGGTCCGAGGTGGCGATCACGTTAATGAGCCCAGCCATCGCGTCGGGCGAGCTGCAATCCATCCGGATCTTGCCGTCGTGGTCGAGCGTCATGAACCGCCAGGTCGCATCCACCAGTGGGTTGACCACGGTCAGGTCCAGACGGTGGCGCTGGCCGATCTCGCCCCAGTAGTCGACGCTCGCTCCGCCCAGCGGGTCGGCGCCGATGCGGACCCCGGCCGCGCGGATCGCGTCGATGTCGACCACGTTCGGCAGGTCGTCGACGTAGTTGCCCAGGTAGTCGTGGCGTTGGACGGTTTGCAGCGCCCGGGCCAGCGGCACCCGCTTCACGCCGGCGCCGTCGCGCAGAATCTCGTTGGCGCGCTTGGCGATTGCGTTCGTGGCCGCGGTGTCCGCCGGGCCGCCGTTGGGCGGGTTGTACTTGAAGCCGCCGTCCTGCGGCGGGTTGTGCGACGGCGTGACGACGATGCCGTCGGCCAGCGCTTCGGCGCGGCCCCGGTTGTAACTCAGGATGGCGTGGCTGACCGCCGGTGTCGGGGTGTAGCGATCACGGGAGTCGATCATCGTAACGACATCGTTGGCCGCCAGAACCTCCAGCGCCGACACCCACGCCGGCTCGGAGAGGCCGTGCGTGTCACGGCCGATGAACAGCGGGCCCGTGGTGCCCTGGGCGGCGCGGTATTCGACGATGGCCTGGGTGATGGCCAGGATGTGGGCCTCGTTGAAGGCCCCGTTCAGCGCGGAACCGCGGTGGCCCGACGTGCCGAACACCACCTGCTGGGCGACGTCGTCGGGATCGGGCTCAATGGAGTAGTAGGCCGTCACCAGGTGAGGCAGGTCGACGAGGTCTTCGGGCTGGGCCGGCTGGCCGGCGCGGGGGTGGGCCATGGTTGTCAATTCTGCCCGTAGTCAACTATTCCGACTCCCCAGGTACGTTCCCGACTTCTCAGGTACTTCCCCGGTTCATCCACTGGTCAGGCTCCCCCTAGGCTGCTAGCGACTGGGCGCACACCGAAGGGATCACGCGTGGCACACGACTATCGGGAGCTGGTGGCGATCTTTGTGGGCGGGGGGCTCGGAACGCTGAGCCGAGTGGCGCTGGACACCGCTATCGTGCGCGACCCGCATCACTGGCCCTGGCCGACGTTCATCGTCAACGTCGTCGGCGCTTTTCTGGTGGGCTATTTCACCACCCGGCTGTTGGAGCGCCTGCCGCTGTCGAGTTATCGGCGCCCGCTGCTGGGCACCGGATTGTGTGGTGGATTGACCACGTTCTCGACGATGCAGGTCGAGACGCTGAAGATGATCGAGCATGGTCATTGGGTCATGGCCACGAGCTACACCGTCATCAGCATTGCGGTCGGCCTGCTGGCGGTGCACCTGTCCACCAAGTTGGTGCGCCGGGCCAGGGTGCGCGGATGACAGCTTCCATGGTCACCATGGCCCTCATCTGGGCCGGCGTCGTAATCCTGGGCGGGCTCGGGTCGGTGCTGCGATTTATGGTCGACCGTGCCGTGGGCCGCCGGGTGCCCCGATCTTTACCGCTCGGCACGTTGACCGTAAACATCAGTGGCGCAGCCCTTCTCGGCTTTCTCGGCGGCCTGGCGCTGAGCAAGTACGCGGCGCTGCTCGCCGGCACCGCGTTCGTCGGCGCCTACACCACGTTTTCCACCTGGATGCTGGAAACTCAGCGTCTCGGCGAAGAACGACAGCTGCGCACGGCGTTCGCCAACATCGTTGTCAGCGTCGTGCTCGGCGAAGCGGCGGCGCTGCTCGGGCAGCGGATTGCCGAACACATCTGAGTCAACCGCGGGGAACGTCGTCGGGCGTGCGGGGCAGCGCGTAGAGCGCCATACGCCGGTTGGACATGTCGTGCTCGCCGAGGAAGACGCAGCCTCCCCGCTCGCAGAACGTGCGCGCCAGGACGTTGCGGTGGTCGGGATCGAACATGATGCGCCGGCATTGCGGATCGAGGCCCAGGATGCTGCCCACCAGATAGGGCAGGAGGTAACTCACGTGCCCCCGTTGGATGTAGTCCAGATCGGCCACCGCGACGTGCAACCCCAGATCGTGGGGATCATGCTCATATCGGGTAGCGATAGAATCCTTTGCCGCCCTGTACAATTCGATGTACGCGCGGTCGGTTCCATAGAGCGTGGCGATGAAGGGCCGCGAGAAGGCGCCTTCGAGCTGCGCGCGCAGATACCGATGCCAGCGCGCCACCGGCCAGGCGGACTCCCACGCTTCGACCAAGTGCGGCCGGCTCATCCACTCGGCGATCATCTCCGCGTCCACGTCGGGGTCGGCCAGACGCAGCCCGTACGGGTCGGGCAACGCGGGAATGGGCGGTGGTGGGACTGCGCGGATTTCGGCGGAAATGTCGGTCAATTCGCGCGGCAGGATGGGGTTGGCCTCGCTCACGCGAGTGCCGCCTTCATCCACCGCTCGGCCAGCGCCACAACCCATTCGGCCGCCGCCTCGGGCCGGTCGGGGGGTGACTCGACGAGAACCAGTTCGTCGATGCCCAAGTCGGCGAGGGCGCCGATGTCAACGACTTTCGGATCGCGTAGTGCGACCGACAGCCGCAGCCGGGCGGGATCCCGCCCCGAGTCGGCGCATAGCCGCTCCAGCTCGCCGACGCGATCGCGCGCTGCCGCTGGGCCGTCGATGTTGAACCCGTACCAGCCGTCGCCCCACTTCGCCGCACGGCGCAGCGCCGAATCGCTGTTGCCCCCAAGCACGATCGGGATACGACGGTCCCGCACCGGCTTGGGGTTGACCCGGATGGAGTCGAAACTCACGAAGTCACCGTCGAACGAAGCGACGTCGTCACGCCACACCGTGCGCATTGCGGCCGCATATTCGGCGGTACGCGCACCGCGATGGGCGAACGGCACTGAGAGCGCGGCGAATTCCTCCCTGGACCACCCCACGCCGACGCCCAGTGTCAGCCGCCCACCACTGAGTCGGTCCAGGCTGGCGGCCTGCTTGGCCACCACCACCGGGTGGTGTTCGGGCAGCAGGAGCACGCCCGTAGCCAGGCCGATCCGGGACGAGGCGGCTGCGGCGAAGCTCAGGGCGATCATCGGGTCAAGCCAATCCGCCTGCGCCGGAACGGCAATGACGCCGTCGTCGGAGTAGGGATAGCGCGAAGCGGGCCGGTCGACCATCACGACGTGTTCGCCCACCCACAGCGTGGCGAAGCCGCAATCGTCCGCGGTCGACGCGACGGCATCGATCACCGCGCGGTCAGCGCCGGTACCGATCCCCAGGGCATGCAATCCCAGCCGCATCGCAGAATCGTCTCACGACGTTCAGCGGCTTTTCAGCATCTCCGCAAGGACGGCCGCCTGGCTGATATCCACCTCGCGAGTCGCGGTGACCAGCGTGACGACACCGTGCCTGGCCAGGTCGCGGAGCTCGTCCAGCGAGGGGCTGTCGCGCAGCTCCGCCCGGTAGCGCTTGGCGAACTCGTCGAACCGTTCGGAGCGGTGCTGATACCACTCCCGGAGTTCCTTCGACGGTGCGACGTCCTTGCACCAGGTGCCCACCCTCGGGTCGTCCTTGCGTATCCCCCGCGGCCAGACGCGGTCCACCAGCACGCGCCGGCCCTCGTCGGCGGCGATGTCGTCGTAGACCCGCGCCACTCGAATCCTGTCCTTGGCGCTCATAAACGCCAGGGTAGACGCTGTCGGTACACTTCGTTACTATCGAACTTATGTTCGAAGAACTGGCGAACGTCGACTTGCCCGCCGACGAATCGGCGCTGATAGAGCGCATCGCCGAGCTGGAGACGGTCAAATGCGCCGCTGCCGCCGGCCAGGCCCGGGCCGCGGCCGCACTGGACGCCGCGCGGCGGGCCACCGAAGCGGCCGCAGGTGTGCCCACCGCGCGGCGCGGGCGCGGCGTGGCCAGCGAGGTCGCGCTGGCGCGCCGCGACTCCCCCGCCCGGGGCGGCCGGCATCTCGGCTTCGCCAAGGCCCTGGTCTACGAGATGCCGCACACGCTGGCGGCCCTGGAATGCGGGGCGTTGTCGGAGTGGAGGGCGACGCTGATCGTCCGCGAGAGTGCCTGCCTCGACGTGGAGGATCGTCGGGCGTTGGACGCGGAGCTGTGCGCCGACCCGGCGGCCCTGGACGGCATGGGCGATGCACACGTGACCGCGGCAGCGAAGGCGATCGCCTACCGGCTGGATCCGCATGCCGTCGTCGAGCGAGCGGCCAAAGCCGAGAAGGAACGCACCGTCACCATTCGGCCCGCACCCGACACGATGACGTACCTCACCGCGTTATTGCCAGTGGCACAGGGTGTTTCGGTGTACGCGGTGCTGCGCCGCGAAGCGGACAGCCGCGGCGACGGGCGGTCACGCGGTCAGGTGATGGCCGACACCCTGGTCGAGCGGGTCACCGGCCGCAGCGCCACGGTCCCCGGCCCGATCGCGGTCAACCTGGTGCTGTCCGACGAGACGCTGCTCGGCGGCGACGATGCGCCCGCCGACCTCTGCGGCTACGGTCCCGTCCCCGCGGCGGTCGCACGCGCAATGGTCAGTAGCGCTGTCACCGACCGGCGTTCGCGCGCGACGCTGCGCCGGCTGTACGCCCACCCGCGGTCCGGGGCGCTGGTGGCGATGGAGTCACGGGCACGCCTCTTTCCCCGCGGGCTGGCCGCATTCATCGGCCTACGCGATCAGCGTTGCCGCACGCCGTACTGCGATGCGCCGGTCAGGCACCGCGACCACGCGCGAGCGTAGGCCGAAGGCGGCCCGACCACCGCGGACAACGGTTTGGGGCTGTGCGAGCACTGCAACCACGTCAAGGAGAACGCGGGATGGCGGGTGAGCACCACGGTCGACGAAAACCACACGCACACAGCGCTGTTCAGGACACCAACCGGCAAGACCTACCGATCGATGGCACCTCCGCGCGCCCCCACGATCACGGTCAGCGAGCTGGAGATCCGCGTCGGGGTCTATCTCGCGCGACACGCGGCCTAGGTCCCCTGGCCGGTGAGGCGCTCGACATCGATGACTTCACCGCGGTTGATGCTCACCCAGTCGCGTCCGGCCAGGTAGGGACGCAGGCTCCGGCCGATGAGCTCGACATCGGCGGGCGATTTGGGTCGCTGCAGCTCGTACACGTGGGGCAACTCGGCCATGCCGGTGACGACGTTCCACAGCGTCAACGCCTGGGGACCGGTGGGCGGGTCCACCAGGACCGGTCCGAACAGGCACTGCCCCAACACGAACAGGGTGGGCACCCCGTAGCCGCCGGCGTCGACGACCCGTTCATGGTCGTGGCGTACCTCGTCGTGGGTGGTCGGATCGTCGAGCGCCGCGTCGAAAACCGACGCGTCGGCGCCGATGTCGTCCAGCAAGCGGCGAGCAACCGCGGGGTCGTGCGGCTTCCCGCCCAGCGTGTGCAGTTGGCGGCCGATGACGCCGTACCACCGATCCAGCAGCGCCATGTCCGTTCGGCGCAGCAGCGCCCCGATCCGCATCAACGACCACCCATAGGACCACTCGCGCTCCCACGGGTGCTTCTGGCCCTCGGACCGGTTGATCTCTTCCAGACTGAAGAACCGCCAGTCGACGGTGATGTCGAGTTGGTCGCGCACGTCGCGAATCCACAACGACGTTTGATAGGCGAACGGGCACATCGGGTCGAAATGGAACTCCACCGCAACGCTCATCTTCGGACCCGCTTCGCCGCTCAGTAGTGATAGGTGTCCGACGGCGCGGGCGAATGATCCCGTTCTTCGTCGTCGAAGTCCGATGGTTCGATGTCGTAGGCGCGAGCCAGCTCGAGGATCTTCGTGGCCCTCGCGATGCGCGGCAGGTCGGAGCCGTTGCGAATCTCCCCCCCGTCACGCTCGAACTCAGCGAAAAACTCCTTCGCCCAAGATATTTCGTCCTGCGATGGCGAGAGGCCCTCGTTTACCACGCCGCATTGGTCCGGCGTCAGGCAGATCTTGCCCGTCATCCCGAACTCCACGGAGACCGCCGTCGCCTCGATCAGCTTCAACGCATTCGAGCCGATCGTGGGCCCGTCGATGGCGCTGGGCAGGCTGGCCGCCTTGGCGGCGATCGTGAACCGCGAGCGGGCGTAGGCCAGCGTGCTCGGGTCCTCCCCGAAACCGGTGTCGCGGCGGAAGTCTCCGATGCCGAAGGCGAGCCGGAAGGTGCCCTTCGCCGCGGCTATTTCGGTGATGCGCTCGAGCCCGCGTGCCGTTTCCACCAACGCCACGATCGGCACGTTGGGCAGCCGTTGGGCGGTCTCGGTGACGTGGTCGACCGATTCGACCATCGCCAGCATCACCCCTCCGACCGGCGTTCCCGCCAGCGCCGCGAGGTCGTCCGCCCACCACGGGGTGCCGAAGCCGTTGACGCGCACCCAGTCGGTGTTGCCGGCGCCCAGCCAGCTCACCACGTTGTCGCGCGCGGCGTGCTTGTCTTTTGGTGCGACGGCGTCCTCGATGTCGAGTACGACGATGTCGGCCCGCGAGTGCACCGCGGACTGGAACCGGTCCGCGTGCGCACCGTTGACCAATAGCCAGCTCCGGGCCAAAACGGGGTCGATGCGGTAGCCGATGGTGTCGTCGGGCTCCGTCGCGCTGGTATTGACCTGGTCGTACATTCGGTCTCTCGTGGTTATCGGTATCGGATTGGTGCCTTAACCGTAGCGATGTCCCCAAACGGACGGTTGGGCATGCCCCCTCGACGCGGAAACGGCCAGACCGCCCGAGGCGGATAGAGCCCTCGCCCGGGCGGCCTGGCTTTGGAAATTTCGGCTAGTTGATCCCGACGACCTCCTGCGCGATGGCGGCAACGCGCGTTTGGGCGGCCGACACGACCCGCTGGCGGTTCTTGTTGGCCTCCTCGTAGGCGATGATCGCCCGCACGTCGCTCGGATTGGTGAGGTCCTTCACCTCGGCGACGGCCTCGCTGACGTTGAGCTCGTCGTAGTTGGCGATGGGCAGCTCGTCGGCGTCGAGGACCCCCACGGAGGCGCGTGCGGCGTGCAGGGCGTCGGCGGTCTGCCGGGCCCCCTCGTTGCGGGTCACCCGCTCGGCCGCCTCGAGGGCGGCGTTACGGGAAGCGGCGAGCGCCCGGGTCGCCACGTCACCCGCGTGCGCGCCCCTGCTGACCAGTTCGTTGAACGTCGGGCGGGCCGAGCGCAGCGCGTCCGCGGCCCTGTCGACCCCGCGGACCGACCACTCCACCGGCAGGTTCACCAGTTTGACCGCGGTACCGGCCGCCGCCTGCAACGGTGTGCGACGCAGCGCGGCCGGGCCGCCGAGCGCATCCTCGGCGAGGACGGTCGTCAACCAGTCGACGGTCGCCGAGTGAGCGGTGATCAGCCGGGTGGCCAAGCTCTCCACCTCGGGCAGTTCGGCGGCCACGGCCAGCGCCTTGAGGTAGCGGGCGCGGTCGAGCAGTTGATCCTCCAGCGCCAGGTCGCCCAGCAG
>NZ_LZJM01000236.1:0-850 GCF_001667665.1 Mycobacterium sp. E342 | reverse complement strand
GGGGTGACCCATTCGAGGGTTCCGGGCGCACCGAGGATGGATTTTCGGCCTTCAACCACCGCATCGTCAACGTCTCGTCCGTGAGCGATTGCGGAGTAGAAGCCCCGGGCGAAGTCGATCGCAGCGCGGTCGCTCACGCTGAACTGCATGGCGGCCACCGCGCTGATGCCGCCACGCACCAGAGCGGCGGCGGTTCCGGAGAACACATCCTGGGATCCTTCTTCGCCGGAAGAGCAGGAGTTCAACACCACCAGCCGAAGAGTGCCGTCGGGCTGATACAGCAGGTCGGCCAGTTGGTCGGCTCCCACCAAATTCGCCTGGCCGCCTTCACCAACCAGGGCGATTTGACCCTGATCCGTGGTCGTGTCGTAGTCGCCGTGGCCGATGAAGTGCAGCACATGCCACTTTCTGGGCGCTAACAACTTATCCTGCACATCATCCCAACTGGCCTGCACCAACCACTCCAGTTCGACCAGACCCTCCCTGATCGGCCCGGCCAACGCCTTAGACAGACGCTCCTGCTCAGCAGCAACATCCAAAGCGGGCATCCCGCGCGGTGAGGCGACCAGACCCAGCACCCGCAGGGGAGGGGTCACCTTCAAAGGTTCGGGGGTAAAGGGAGCGGGCACGTGCCGCACCAGCGGCTCCTTGCGGCAGATGTACGCGTCGATCTCGGCATCAAACAACGCCTCCCACGGCAGTGCGGCAAGCTGCGGTGCGGTCAGGCGCAGCACCACCCGCAACGGTTCACCGCGCTGCTGCGCAACACCCAGGCTGGCCCGATAGGAGCCCAACACCGGACCGCTAAACAGCGTCTCGAACAACTGCCGTCCCACTTCACGCAGCCGCT
>NZ_LZJM01000235.1:0-3864 GCF_001667665.1 Mycobacterium sp. E342 | reverse complement strand
GGCGCCGCGCTCGACGCGCAGGATCGGCTTCTCCGGGTCCGAATACTGCTCGCGGTGCGGCGGTGTGGTGCCGCGGTGCAGGACGGTTACGCCCGCCCGGCCCAGCGCCAGCGTCGAGGTGTCCAGGTCGAAGTCGGGGTCGTCGACGACGATCAGCAGGTGCCGCAGCGCGTCGGCGGGTCCGCCGGTGAAGGCGGGGCGGTCGACGAACGCGGGGCCGAGCAGCAGGACCAGCTCGTCGGGGTTGGTGGTCAGCAGGCGGGCCGGCCCGACGCCATCGAGCTCTCCTGGAACGTCGGTGTGCGGCAGCCATTTCAGCCAGGACCAGTCGGGGCCCTCCAGGTCGCGGGAGACCAGGGCCACGCCCAGCACCGTCGGGTCGTGCCACGTCACCGCCTGGGCGATCCAGGCACGCATCGCCGCCCGCGCATCCTCGGCCTCACCGAGCACGGTGATCCGCGAGACCTTGGTCAGGTCGATCCCGGTAGGCACGTCGCGCACGATGCGGTGGGTGTCGAGCAGGCTGCGTAATGCGCTGTGCGACACCGGTTCCAGGTCGACCTCATCGGCGGTGTCGTTGACCCGCAGCGCGGTGGTCAGGGGGACCTGGTGGCGGCCGGCCCGCAGCACCAGGAAGTCGGGGTCGTGCGGGTCGCGCTCCCACTGCCGGCGCGATCCGGGCACGCTCGCCAGCGCCGTCGGCTCGGGGTGTGACCACTCGGCGGCGGCCCGCTGCTGGGCGGCCTGGGTGCGGATGTTGTCGCGGACCACCGACAGGTAGCGCAGGTAGTCGGCGCGTTCGGCGTCGACCTCCTCGGTGCGGGTTTTGTTGTCGTTGCCGCGGTACATCGCGGTGGCCGCCAGCAGCAGCACGAACGGGAAGAACAGCGTCTGCGGGGAGATCAGCCGCATCCCGGTGGCGAACAGCGCCACGACCATGCCGACGATCAGGATCACCAGCACGTAGGGCATCGCCCGGCGCAGGAACGACGGCGGGATCACCCGCGGCAGCTCGGGCGGCGCCTCGATGTTGATGGTGCCCTTGCGGGTGACCGGCGGCGCCAGGCGGCGGCGGGCTTCGAAGATGAGTCGGCTCATCGGGGCGCTCCCTCTGCTGATGCCACGCGGCCGGGCTTGGTGTCGGGCGCCAGCCCGTCGTGCGCCAACAGCGCATCGGCGCGCGACAGCGTCGGACCGCCGGCGAACAGCGCCAGCACCGACCACGGCACGGGCACCGCCGGCTCGCTCAGGCCAAGGGCCTCAACGGTTTTGCCGCGCCCGGCGGCCGAGCTCTCCGCCTCGTTGTCGATGCCGTAGCGCACCCCGGTGTCCGACACCCAGAACAACGTCCCGGTGCCGGGCGCGCCGGCACCCCCGGTGACGGTCTGGGCGAAGTAACCGGTGCCCGGGGCCAGGGCTACCCGGGTGGCGGTCGCCGGGGAGGCGCCGACCAGGTCGAGGGTGCGGATCGATTCGGGCACCGGCAGCGCGGAGCCGGACAGCAGGCTCAGCGAGCTGGTGGCGGCACCGGCCGGCTTGGTCCAATAGGCGCACGTGACGGGATCTTTGGCCGCGTCAACGAGGGTGACCTGCTGGTCGGGATAGCGCGAGGTGTCCAGCATCCGCGACACCGGCAGCTTGGCCACCGCGTCGGCGCCCAACCGCGGCGGTTGGTCCAGGCCGTAGGAGTTGGTGTTGCGCAGGATCGCCGCGAGCACCGGTGAGATAGGCTGCAGGCCATCCGGCAGCACCGCGTAGTAGCGCGCCCCGCCCGCCGAGTTCTGGTCCAGAGCATAGGAAACCACGACCGCCCCGATCGGTGCCGGTGCGCCGAATCCGGCCGGGGCGCCGGCGTTCGGGATGGCGGGCGCCGTCAGCGCCGGCGCCTCGGGGATCGCGTTGAACAATCCGAGCGCGATGGGCCGCGGCGCGGGGATGTCGGAGTTGTTCAGCCCCAAGCCGAGCGCGTTCGTGACGGCGTGGTCGGCCAGGTTGAGCTGGCTGCGCCTGCCGTCCCAGAGCAACCAGGTGCTGTTGCCCTTCTCGTCGGGGGAGTCCACCAGCACGGCCTGTCTGGCGTCGAGCTTGGCCGCCCGAGCGCCGCCGCTGTCGGGCCGGCCGGCGATCACCGTGACACCGGTGCTGTGCACGGCGCGCGCGGTCCCGGCGATCCCGTCGCACACCGTCCAGTTCGCATCGCGCGTGGTGTTCTGCACCATCCGCTCCGGAGCGCCCGGGATGCCGATCAGGTTGCCGCGCGGAAATCGGTCCAGCTCAGCGCTTTTCACGGTCACGGGGTTGACCGGCTTCCCGACGATCAGCCGGGCCGAGGTCAGGTTGAGCACCGGGTGCAGCTGCTCGCCCACCCGGACGTAGAGGGCCGCCGTCGACCGGTCGGCGAGCACGGCGTTGGTCCCCGCCGTCCCGTTGGGCCGGATCAGCGAAAACACGAAGCAGCCCGCCAGCGCGGTGGCGAGCAGCACAACACCCATCAGCACGGCGCGCGACTGGGTCCGCAGCGGGTCGACGAGCATCCGGGTGTCGTGCAGGGCGATGCCGGAGGCGATGCGCCGCATCACGAATCGCCAGCCGCTGACCTGGTGCCGGGTGACAAAGCCGCGGCGGAACTCGACCTTGTCGGGGTTGTCGTTGACCGGGGTGCGTGAGGCGAACGAACGGCGTGCCCCGTCCCACTCGCCGGACTCGTTATTCGATGTCATGCCGGCACCGACAGCCCGAGGCCACGTAGCAACGGCTCCACCGAGTTCTCGACGTCTTGGTCGGTGATCGTCATCAGCTCCTCGTCACTGAATTCCCCGGTTCCGGCGTGATCCGAATGGTCGAGCCGGAATTCGCGTTCTTCCTCGGAGCGTTCGACGATGTTGCGGACGAACCGACCGTTGCCGGCGATGTCCAGGTTGCGCCGCGAAATTCCGTTGGCGTCCGGCGTCGACTCGGTGGCCAGCCGGGTGAACAACGCCTCCATGTGGTCGAGCGCGGCCTGCTCGAAGACGCTGTCGCGCTGCTCGGCCATCTTGGTCGCGATCTCGACGAGCTCCGAGGGTGCGTAGGAAGGAAAGTCGATGTTGCGGGTGAATCGGGAACGCAAGCCCTCGTTGGTGTCCAGGAACTTGTCGAGGTCGGCGCGGTACCCGGCGATGATGACCACCAGCCGGTCGCGGTCGTTTTCCATCCGGGCCAGCAGGGTGTCGATCGCCACCAGCCCGAAATCGTTCTTGGCGCCGGTGGCCACCAGGGCGTAGGCCTCGTCGAGGAACAGCACGCCATCGAGCGCGCTGTCGATGATCGCGTTGGTCTTGGCCTCGGTCTCGCCGATGTGCTGGCCGATCAGGTCGGCGCGGTGCACCTCCCGGATGTTCTCCCGCTTCAAAAGCCCGAGCCCGCAATAGATCTTGGCGACCACGCGGGCGATGGTGGTCTTTCCGGTGCCGGGCGGCCCGGCGAAGACGAGGTGGTGGGCGCGCTGCGCGACCGCCAGCCCACGTTGCTTGCGCACGAGTTCCATGGCCACCGAGCTCTTCAGCCGGGACACCTGGTTCTTGACCTCGTCCAGGCCGATGAACTCGGCGAGCTGGAGTTCGGCCTCGTGCAGTAGCACGGACTTGCGTTCGTGGGCCGCGGGGTCGACGAAGTCCTCCGCGCTGGGCTCGGTCTCCGGATCCCACGGGTCGGTGCGCGCGTCGATCCGGGCCGCGGTGGTGGTGACGATCCCGAAACTGGTGTCGGACAGGGCCTGTTCGATCTGTTCGTTTTCCGGATGGGCCGCGTACAGATCCTGCAGCACCTCACTCGCCGAGTCCTCGTCGACGTGCGCGCGCAGCACCAGCGCCTTGGCCAGCGCCC
>NZ_LZJM01000234.1:0-800 GCF_001667665.1 Mycobacterium sp. E342 | reverse complement strand
GGGGTGACCCATTCGAGAGTGTGCGGCCTGCCCAGGATCGATATTCGACCGCTGCGGACCGCGTCATCGACACTTCGGCCATGGGCGATGGCGGTGTAAAAACCGGTCGCGAAGTCAATCGCGGCGGGGTCGCTGATGGTGAACTGCATGGCAGCAACCGCGCTGATGCCGCTACGTACCAGCGCGGCGGCGGTTCCCGAGAATAGATCCTGGGTTCCCTCCTCACCCGAGGAGCAGGAGTTGAGCACCACCAGACGGGGCGTCGGGCGCGCTTCGTTGAGCAGGTCGGCGAGCCGCTCAGCCTCCACCAGATTCGCCCGACCATCCTCACCGACGAGGGCGAGCATCCCTTGATCGGTGGTGACGTCGTAGTCGCCGTGGCCGATGAAGTGCAGTACATGCCAATGATTGGACAGCAGCACTTCTTGGACTGTTTTCCAACTGGCCTGCACCAGCCACTCCAGTTTGATCAAGCCTTCGCCGATCGGGGCCGCCAGGGCATCGGAGAGATGCTCCTGCTCAGCAGCAACATCCAAAGCGGGCATCCCGCGCGGTGAGGCGACCAGACCCAGCACCCGCAGGGGAGGGGTCACCTTCAAAGGTTCGGGGGTAAAGGGAGCGGGCACGTGCCGCACCAGCGGCTCCTTGCGGCAGATGTACGCGTCGATCTCGGCATCAAACAACGCCTCCCACGGCAGTGCGGCAAGCTGCGGTGCGGTCAGGCGCAGCACCACCCGCAACGGCTTTCCCTGCTGCGCGGCCGCGCCCTTGCTGGCCCGATACGCGTCTCGCACCTCGCC
>NZ_LZJM01000233.1:0-65897 GCF_001667665.1 Mycobacterium sp. E342 | reverse complement strand
TGGCCATCACCACCAGGCCCGTCAGCATGCCGCCGGCCGGGCCGAACAGGATGGCCGCCGAGATCGTCGGGTTGCTGGCCCACAGCGTCGTCGGCCAGGTCTGGTTCTCGGCCGCCCATTGTGGGGTGGTGACGATGGTGTTCGACGCCATCAGCAGCACGACGATCACGATCTCGGCGAGCACCCACGCCGGTCGGCGGCCGAACCCGCGCAGGTATGCCAGCGCGCATGCCGCGCTCCAGCCGATGAGCACCGCGAACAGCGCCCAGCCCAGCGCGGGCAGGCGCAGGTCCGGGTTGATGGCGATCTGGAAGCCGGTGGCGTAGATGCAGCTCAGCAGCCGGAACACCTGCGCCGCACGCCATAACGGCGTGGTCGGATCGGGGCTGCTTTTCGCCATCGAGGTCAGCATAAATGTGCGGCCTGGTACCGGTGGGCGGGATCTCAGTCGGCCGGCAACCGCGCCACCTCGTGACGCCAGGCGGCGTCGGTGTTGAACGACGGCCCCAGGTCCGGCAGGTCGTCCCAATCGGCGTCGTCGATGTCGCGCAGGCTGCCGCCGGCGTTCTTCACCCGCAACGACATTCGGGCGAGCGCGTCGAGGCTGATCGCCTGCAGCACGGCCTGCGGCACGGTGGCGGCCGCGCTGGTGATCCCGTGTCCGCGGCAGATCACCGCCGGCCGTCCGCGCATGGCCGCCACCATCTGTCTGCCCAGCGCCGGGGTGCGGATGAGCACGGCGCGCTCGTAGACGGGCACGCCCCCGCGTGCCAGCCGCGCGCCCGGAATGTCGTAGGCGCCATAGATCGGCCGGAGCGTGATGCCGGCCAGGTCGGCGGCGACGACGGCGGGCGGGTGCAGGTGCGCGACGGCGCGGTATGCCGGATCGGCCAGCATGGTCTCGACGTGGATGGGTAGTTCGTTGGGCACGCGGTACCCGTCCAGTTCGCCCTCGCCGCCCGCACCGCCGTCCAAGGTGACGAGCCGGATGTCGCTGGGCCGGGTGAACGCCACGCCGGCGTCGGTGTCGCTGCGGCAGCGGACGAGCAGCCGCTCGTCGTCGACCCGCAGGCTCAGGTGGCCGAGGACGCCGTCGACCAGGCCGCGGGCCGCGGCCACCCGGCAGCCCTGCGCCACCAGGGCGCGTTGCTCGTCGAGGGGGGTCATGTCGGCGCGCCCAGCCCGAATCCGCCGTCGGGGCGGACGATTTCGCCGGTGATCCCGCGGGACCGGTCGGAGGCCAGGAACACGAAACTCCAGGCATGGTCGGCTCCGGTGAGCGCGACGTTCAGGGGCGTGCGCGCGGCCATCTCCTGCGCCCGGTTGGGGGCGTCGTCCAGGCGAACCCCCTCGAGGCCCAGGCTGGCGAGCCCGCGCAGGTCTGTGCCCAGCGTGCCGCCCGGCGCCACCGCGTTGACCCGGATCCGCGGCGCCAGCTCGTGGGCCAGGGCGGCCACCAGGCCGCGGACGGCGAACTTCGATGCCACATACAGGGTTCCGCCGCGTCCGGGGTAGAAGGACGACGCGGACGCGGTCAGGATGATCGAGGGTCCCGTCCCGGATCGCAACCGGGGGAGCGCCGCCTTGACGGACTGCAGCTGGCTCAGCACGTTGGTGCGAAACATCTCGTCGAACGCGCCGGGGAGGTCGTCGGCGGGGATGTCGCCGATGCCCCGGTAGAAGTCGAAGATCCCGACGCAGTTGACCAGCGTGTCCAGCCCGCCGTGGGCGCCCACCGCGGCGTCGATCGCTCGTTCGTTGGCATCGTGGGCGACCGCGTCGCCCTCCACGACCGGGACGTCGGGTGACTCCGCGCGCAGACGCTCGCACTTCTCGTGATCGCGTTCCAGGGCGGCGACTTTGGCGCCCTCGGCGCGGAACGCGTCGAGCACGGCCCGGCCTATCCCCGAGCCGGCGCCGACGACCAGGGCGCGCTTGCCCTCGAGCCAGCCGGTCATCGCGGGGCCTGTTCGTCCGGCAGCAGCGGGGCGTGGGCGTTGCCGACCATCGCCGCCAGGGTGCGACTGTTCTGCCGCGTCAGGGCCTCGACTTCCAACGCGTCCAGGGTGATCCACCGCCCCGATCGCGGCGCGCTGATCAGCAGCCTCGACCCGTTGCGGGTGTCGACGCGGCGCACCACCACCTCGGTGAATTCGTTAGCGACGACGAGGGGCTCGCCGACCGCGCCGTCCAAGAGCCGCTGCAGTTCCTCGCTCACAGAAAGACCGCCAGGTTCTGCATCCGGAGCACCGACTCGTCGACGATGATGTTGCGCCGGGCCAACTTCCAGTCCTCCCCGCACCGGCGCAGCAGGTCCTCGCGGCCGCACGACAGCAACGCGCTTTCGTTCACGTCGCCCCGGCTGCGGAACAGCAGCTCGGCGGACTCGACCAACAGGTGCGCGGGGTCGTCGCCTTCGAAGGTGCGCACGTTGGTGACGAAGTGCCGTAGCCGCGACGGCGGATCCTCGGCCCAGGCGTGCTCGGTGGCGAAGCGGGCGACGCGCTGGGTCAGCGAATACTTGTCCTCGTCGAAGTGCGCCATCCCCGGTGAGGCGTCGAACCCGGCGCCGCGGGCGGTGGTGACCCGCACCGGCATCACGTAGCGGACGTCGTCGGTCAGCGTCTGCAGCCACTCCTCGTACCGCTGGGCATCCAGCAGGTAGGCCTCGTCGACCAGGAACTGGTGGGCCTGCAGATGGCGAACGTCATGAAACGGCAAGCAGGGCAACGGCTTCCTCATGCGCCGCCCCCCTGCAGGTAGTCGGCCCACAGGTTCAGCAGCGCGCGCTGGTTGTGCTCGTTGTAGCCGACCTGCGCGCGCCCCGGCCCGTGGAAGGACTCGGTGGTCAGCGGCTCGACCACCGGGCTGCCGTCGGAGAGCAGGCCCATCCGGCTGTTCAGCAGCAGCCGGCGGGCCATGGCACCGCCGGCGGTGGTGGTCAGCGACACCCAGTTCTCCACGTCGTCCTGCTCGAACATGCCCGTCGAACCGAAGCACATCAGGTACGCCTTGTACGAATCCTGTTTGTACTGCGGGGGAGCGGCGGAGTCCACCGCGAACCACGAGCACACCTCGGTTTCGTTCGCGCTGATCGGCTGCCACAGCCGGATGGAGATGAACGGCAGGGTCTGGTCGTCACGGCCGTCGCGCACCTTGGGCCAGTTGTGTACGAAGCTCAGGTTGGGAAAGCAGGTGGCCGCCGAGATCATGAAACCGTCCTCGCCGACCAAGCGTTGCTGTCGCGGCGTCCACACGTCCTTGATCCGGGCGATCATGTCGTCGGGATAGCCGACGTAGCGCAAGCGCTCGTCGAAACCGCCCGGCGGCAGCTTGTAGGTGGTGCCGCCGCCCCGGTGCGCCCAGTACGTCGCGCCGTCCTTGCGTTTCTGCGCCGTCGGCTCGCGAAACAGGCCGATGTCGACGATCGACGCATGGGTGTGCGGGGTGTGGTACATGTCGCCGGCGAAGTTCTCGGCGCCGATCTTCCAGTTGGCCTTGATACGCCAGCGCTGCGGCCCCCGCACTTCCAGGCCGCCGGCGCTCTGCTTGGTGTAGAAGTCCAGATAGAACCTGAAGTCGCCGAGGAAGTCCTCGAGCGGTTCGGCTCCTGCGTCCATGCTGATGAACAGCAGACCGTTATAGCTCGCGAATTGCGGTGCCGGCAAAAGGGTTTGGGCATCCTTGGCGAAACCGTCCTCGCCGCCGTAGGCCTCCCGGTGGAACGGCAGGCCGGTGAGCCGGCCGTCGTTGCGGTAGGTCCAACCGTGATACGGGCAGCGGAAGTTGGAGGCGTTGCCCATCTCCGCGCGGCACACCTGCATGCCGCGGTGCAGGCACATATTGAACAAGGCGCGCAGTTGTCCGTTCGAGTCTCGGCTGATGATGAAGGAGTCATCGAGGACCCGGCGCACCACGTAGTCGCCGTCCTGCGGGATCTCGGACTCGTGCGCCACGAAGGTCCACGCCCGGCTGAACAGTCGCTCCTTCTCCAGCGCGAACAGCTCGGCGTCGTTGTAGATGTGCGCGGGAATCATGCCGTCGCGGACGCTGGCGAAAACGGGGTCGAGGAGGCCGTCGCGGGCGGCGCGATGGACTGCCACGGCGCCCCCATCCCACGCTGTCATGTCTGCTGTGCAGAGATATCCTCCGCTAAGTAGAATCCCGCATTCACCCGCCCGCGGTCAATCGGTCGTTCCCGGGCCTCTCACCGGGCGGGGATGCGCGGCCAGCTTTTTACAAGAATGCTTTGTGGTAATTCACAGGTTGCTGACAATCATGTCGCCGCGAGGCCGGGATACGGTGGTCACGTCGGCGCCGCTGTGCATGTGAGCGCGCGGTAACCAAGGGGTAAAACGTTTGATTTTGCGTGCGCTGCGACCAATTTGCGGCGCATGTGGGGGAGGGCTGGTGCCATGGCCGCTCGGTCGTTGGATGGTCGATTGCAAAAGCTCGGATCGCGAGTGGTGTCCGCCATCGGGCGTCAAGAGTGGCTGGATCGGCCGAGCTACCGATTCGAACACTTGTTGAGCTTCGCCTTCAACGGCCTCGGCGGCGCCCGCAACACCGTCACCAATGCGTTGCACGGAGTGTGGCTCGGCCACCCGGTGCACCCGCCGCTGGCGTCGCTGACGAGCGGCGCGCTGGGTACCACCGTCGCGCTCGACGCACTCAGCCTGCTGCCGGGCCAACCCGCCACCGAGGTGCGCGACGCGTCGAAGTTCGCGTCCCGCGCGCTCGGCGTGGGGATCCTGGCCAGCATCGGCTCCGCCGTCACCGGCGTCACCGATTGGCAGCACACCCATGAGGCCGATCGCCGGGTGGGTGCCGTGCACGGGCTGGTGAACCTGGCCGCCACCGCGCTCTACGCGCAGTCGTGGTGGGATCGTCGCCGCGGCCGCCACGGCCGCGGCATCGCCCTCACCGCACTGGGTTACGGCATCACCGTCGCGGGCAGCTACCTGGGCGGAGCGTTGGTGTTCGAGTCCGGCATCGGCATCGACCAATCCGGCGCGCGGCTGCGCACCACGGAGTGGAAGCCCGTGCTGCCCGCGAGCTCGCTGAACGGTAAGCCGGTCCGTGTCGAGGTCGACGGGGTGGGGCTGGTGGTCTGTCAGACCAGGCCCGGGGAGGTCGCGGCGTTCGGGGAGCTGTGTCCGCACCTGGCGGCCCCCATGGCCGACGGCTGGATCGACCGGGGCCGGCTCGTATGCCCCTGGCACGGTTCATGGTTCGCGGCCGAGTCGGGCGAAGTGCTGCGCGGCCCGGCGGCGGCGCCGCTGCCGTGCTATCAGGCGAGGTTGGTCAACGGAATGGTCGAGGTCCGGTCGGAACCCGAGCGCCCGCTCGGCGCAGCGGTGGGAATCGGAGAAGGGGAAGGCAAGTGAACGCCTACGACGTGCTCAAAGAACACCACATCGTGATCAAGGGCCTGGGCCGTAAGGTCAGCGAGGCGCCGGTGAACAGCGAGGAGCGGCATGCCCTTTTCGACGACATGCTGATCGAACTCGACATCCACTTCCGCATCGAGGACGACCTGTACTACCCGGCCCTCAAAGACGCCACCAAACTGATCGCGGTGGCCCACGCCGAGCACCGCCAGGTGATCGACCAGCTTTCCGTGCTGCTCAAGACGCCGCAGAGCGCGCCGGGATACGAGGACGAATGGAACTCCTTCAAGACGGTGCTGGAGGCCCACGCCGACGAAGAGGAGCGCGACATGATTCCGGCGCCCCCCGAGGTGAAGATCACCGACGCCGAACTCGAGGAGCTCGGCAACAAGATGGCCGCCAAGATGGAGCAGTACCGAGGGTCCGCCCTGTACAAGATGCGCACCAAGGGGCGGGCGGCGCTGGTGCGCTCCCTCTGACGGCGATCGCGCCGCTGATATGCGCGGCGCGCGCGGCCATCGAGAGTAGCGTCACGGCTCATGACCGCCGAGTGCGTCGCGTCTCAGGCTGACATCACGGCCGAGATCGCCGCCATCGCAGCCCAATACCGGGGCCGCGAAGCGCAGCCCCGGCTCGATTACCCGCCCTACCGCGGCACCGTGCTGCGCCATCCCACCCGTGCGCCGGTGGCGGTCGATCCCGAAGAGGTCGAACGCTGGGCACCGTGCTTCGGCCACCGCGACGTCGACCCGCTCGAGGCCGACCTGACGGCCGGCCATCCGGGCCTGCCTCTGGGCGAACGGATCATCGTCGCCGGGCGGGTGCTCGACGGATCGGGCAAACCGGTGGCCGGACAGCTCCTGGAGGTCTGGCAAGCCAACGCCGGCGGCCGCTATCGCCACCAACGCGACCAGCACCCCGCCCCGCTCGACCCCAACTTCACCGGGGCGGGCCGGTGCCTGACGGGGCCGGACGGCTCGTACCGCTTCGTCACCATCAAGCCCGGGCCGTACCCGTGGCGCAACCACCACAACGCGTGGCGCCCCGCGCACATCCACTTCTCCGTCTTCGGGACCGCGTTCACCCAGCGCCTGGTCACCCAGATGTACTTCCCGGGCGACCCGATGTTCGACCTGGACCCCATCTTTCAATCGGTGCTCGATCCCGCCGCGCGTCGACGGCTGATCGCCCGCTACGACCACGACCTCACCGAGCCGGAGTATGCGACCGGGTATCGATGGGACATCGTGCTGGCCGGCGCGCGGAGAACGCCCATCGAGGACAACGATGGCTGAATCCTGCTGCACCCCAGGACAAACGGCCGGGCCGTTCCTCGACCTCGGCTTGCCCTATCCCGGTGATCGCGCGCTGGTCAACGACGACCATCCGCGCGCCGTCCGACTGCGGGGCACCGTCTACGACGGCGCGGGCGAGGGTGTCCCGGACGCCCTGGTCGAGCTGTGGCAGCCCGACGGCGCGGGGCGCATCATCCAACGGCCCGGTTCACTGCGCCGCGATACCGCCACGTTCACCGGGTGGGGCCGGTGTGCGACCGACGCCGCCGGGGGTTACCGCTTCACCACCGTGGCGCCCGGCTCGCCCGACGCCGCCAGGCCGCCGTTCTTCGCCCTCACCGTGTTCGCGCGGGGCCTGCTGGACTGCTTGTACACCCGCGCGTACCTGCCCGACGGTGACCTGGGCGCCGACCCCCTGCTGGCGGGCCTCGAGGCCGAGCGCCGCGCCACCCTGCTGTGCGTCGCCGAAAGCGATTGCCCCGGCTACCGTTTCGACATCCGCCTGCAGGGGCCGGGCGAGACCGTGTTCCTGGCCTACCGGGACGGTGGGCGATGACCAACCTGTTGTGGCCCGGAGACCATCGGGCCGGGGCGCACATGACGGATCGGGCCCTGCTGGAATCCATGGTCGCGGTGGAATCCGCCTGGCTGGACGCCCTGTCCGCCGCGGGCCTGGCCCCACCCGAGTGCGCCGGCGCCGATCTGCCAATGCTGTTGACACCCAACGATTGTGAGTCCCTGGCGGTTGGCGCCGAGGGTGGCGGCAACCCGGTCATCGGCCTCGTCGGCCTGCTGCGCGAGCGCGCCGCGCCGCGTGTGGCGCCGTGGATCCATCGCGGGCTCACCAGTCAGGACGTGCTGGACACCGGCCTGATGCTCGGCGTGCGCGAGGTCGTGGGGGAGCTGGCCGCACAACTGAGGGGTCAGATCTCGACCCTGACCGAGCTGGCCACCCTGCACCGGGTGACGCCCATGGTGGCACGCACCCTCACCCAGCACGCGGCGCCCACCACGTTCGGGGCGAAGGTGGCCCGCTGGTTGGACGGCGCCGTCGATGCCTTCGAGGGGTTGGCCGCCGTGGTCTGCCCCGTCCAGATCGGTGGGGCGGCCGGCACGTTGGCCGCCGGCACGGAGCTGGCGGCGCTGCTCACCGACGCCTCCGACGCCGCCGCGGTCTCCACCGGCCTGGTGCAAAGCGTCGCAACGGATTTGGGTTTGGTCTCCCGGTCGCCGTGGCACACGACGCGCACGCCGGTCACCGCGGCAGCCGACGCGTTCGTCGGCTGCACCGACTGCTGGGGCCGGATCGCCTCGGACGTCGTCACCCTGACGCGTCCGGAGATCGGCGAACTGAGCGAGCCGGGCGGCGCAGACCGTGGGGGTTCGTCGTCCATGCCGCACAAGCGGAACCCGGTGCTGTCCATCCTCATCCGCCGGGCCGCCCTGTCCGCACCCCAGCTGGCGGCCACCCTGCACACCGCCGCGGCGCTGACCAACGACGAGCGGCCCGACGGCGCCTGGCACGCCGAATGGGATGCCCTGCGCACCCTGGCCCGCCGCAGCGTCGTCGCTGGATCCCAATGCGGCGAACTGCTGGCGGGGCTGACCGTGCACGCCGACCGGATGTTCGAAAACCTCGACGCGGCAGACGTTTCGGGGGAACAGGACGCGATCGCCGAGCTGGCCGGGAAGCCGCCGTCACCAACCTACTTCGGCGCGGTCGACCGACTGATCGACCAGAGCCTCGACCGCGCCCGGGCGGCGCTCGCTCAGCGCTGGTAGATGCTGGCCAGCCAGATGTGCAGCAAGGTTTCGATCGCCCGGTCCTCCGGCATCGCCTCGTCCTCGGCGGTGAACGTCGCGGCCATCACCCGCTCGCTCAACATGTTCAGCGCGACCGACAGCTGCTCGGCCGGGATGGTGTCGGGGGCGGCACCCCGACCGCGCTCGGCCTGGATGGCCGCCGTGGTCAGCGAGATCCACCGCTGCATGAGCGCCGACCACAACTGCCGCACCTCTGGGTTGGTCGCCTTCGCCGCGGCGCCCGCGACGGCGACCGCCGGGTGAGAGCCCGACACCTCGAAGAACGCCTCGATGCGCGCCCGCCACAGCTCCGCGGGGTCGCCGGACGATATCCCGCCGAGATTCCTCAGCGCAGCATGCGCCTTGCCGTTCATCTGGTCGAGCAGCGATAGCAGCACCGCGTTCTTCGATCGGAAATAGAAGTAGAAGGTGGGGCGCGAAATCCCAGCGCCTTTTGCTAGGTCGTCCACGGAAAAGTCGGCCAGCGGACGCTCCTGCAGCAGGCGCTCGGCCGTGGCCAGGATCGCCTGTTCGCGGTCGTCGCCAGAATGGGGCGACGACCGGCGGCCCCGCGAGGCATGCAGGTACTTGGTCTGTGTCGGGAGGTCGGACACGCCCGTTACTGTTGGGCACGTCGATATACACGAACGAAACTGTCGATTAAGCCCAGCAATAATGTCGATTAAGTCGGCGCATTCTTCGTGGGCGTCCGCGCATTTGCTGATCCGCCTTCAACGCGCCGACCGGGCGCGGCGCGGCCGACGAACGGCCCGGCGATTCGGGACTTCCGCCCCTACTCGCGCAGAGGCGCGAAGTGGTCGCATCAATAGCGCCGAGGAATCCATCGGCGACCTGAGGAGATCTGGCGATGACGAACACCGACGACGGCACCAAGCAATGTCACATCGACGTGCTGGTCGAAGAGCGCGACGAACGGACGCGGGCCAAGGCACGACTGTCCTGGGCGGGCAAGACGCTCGTGGGCATCGGCCTGGCGCGGCTCGACCCGGCCGACCCGCCGGTGGCCGCCATCGGCGACGAGCTGGCCATGGCTCGTGCGCTGTCCGATCTGGCGAACCAGCTGTTCGCCGCGACATCCACCGACATCCAGGCCAGTACGCACGAGCCCGTCACTGGTCTGCATCACTGAGCGACGCGACGGAGAGCGGAAGCCATCATGAGACAACGCCCCGATTTGCCGGCCGCATTCGAGGTGCGGGTCACGACGCACGGTCAGCTGGCCGGTGCCGAGGACTACGCGCGCACCAAGATCGGCGAGCTCGGCCACCTCACCCACGAACCGGTGCTGGACGCCCACGTCAGGTTGAGCGAGCACGGTGACCCAGCCGTGGCCCGCCGGGTGATCGCTCAGGCGAACCTCGACGTCAACGGCCGGCCGGTGCGTGCGCAGGTCGAAGGCACCACCGAGCGGGAGGCGATCGACCGGCTCGAGGCGCGGCTGCGCCGCCAGCTGGAGCGCGCCGCCGAGCACTGGGAGGCCAAACGGGGCGGTGTGCCCCGCCGCGGTCCGCATGAATGGCGGCACGAAAGCGAGCCGACCCACCGGCCGAAGTACTTCCCGCGGCCGGAAAGCGAACGCCGAATCATGCGGCACAAGTCATACAGCCTGCCGACCTGCACGGTGGAAGAGGCCGCGCACGAGATGGAACAGCTCGACTACGACTTTCACCTCTTCACCGAGCAGGGCACGGGGCAGGACAGCGTGCTCTATCGCGGAGGACCAACGGAATACCGCCTGGCGCAGGTCAATCCGGCCGCCGCCGGCGAGTTGGCGCCGTTCGGTTTGCCGCTGACTGTCAGCCCGCAGCCCGCCCCGCGGCTCGACGTCGACCAGGCCATCGAGCGAATCGGGTTGCTCGGCCTGCCCTTCCTGTTCTTCGTCGACGCCGCCCGCGACCGTGGCAGCGTGCTCTATCACCGCTACGACGGACACTACGGCCTGATCACACCGGCGGGCTGAACACCCGAGAGGCCAACTGAATCCGCGGCGGTCCCGGCACCCCCCCGTCCGGGACCGCCGCTCCAGCTTCAGCCTTATCCCTTTACGCACCCCAACGGAGTCAGGCGAGCCACTTTGCGCGCCAGGCCGCCCTGATGGCTGACCTCGACGACCGCGTCGATGTCCTTGTAGGCCTCGGGTTTCTCCTCGGCGAGCCCCCTGCGGGAGGTTCCGCGGACGAGGATGCCGCCTGTTGCGAGGCGGGCGCGCACCTCGTCGCCGCTGGTGTGGCGGGCCGCTTGGTGACGGCTGAGGGTGCGGCCGGCGCCGTGCGCGGTGGAAAAGAACGCCGGGTTGCCGGCGACCCCGACAAGCACGTAAGACGCTGTGCCCATGGTGCCCGGTATCAGCACCGGTTGGCCGACCGTTGCCAGATCGGGCGGCAGTTCCGGATGATGAGGCGGCAGCGAGCGGGTCGCACCCTTGCGGTGCACACACACCGCGCGGGGGTGACCGTCGATGTCGTGCGTCTCGACCTTCGCCAGGTTGTGCGACACGTCGTAGAGCACATCCAAAGCTTTACCGGTCTCCGCGTCGAAAGCGCGGCGGGCAGCCTCGGTCAGCAATTGCCGGTTGGCCCGTCCGTAATTGGCCGCGGCGGCCATCGCCGCGAGGTAAGCCTGGCCCTCGGGAGAACGCACCGGCACACATGCCAATTGGCGATCGGGCACTGAGATGCCGTAGCGACCCATGGCGTGTTCCATGAGCCGGACGTGGTCGGTGCAGATCTGGTGTCCCAGGCCACGCGAGCCGGTGTGGATCATGACGCAGACCGTTCCCTCGGCCAAACCCAGCTGCGTTGCAGCGACCGGATCGAAGACGCGATCGACGGCCTGGATCTCGAGGAAGTGGTTTCCTGAGCCGAGGCTGCCGATCTGGTCGAGCCCGCGTTCGATCGCGCGGTCGCTGATCGCGTCGGCGTCCGCTCCGGCCATGACGCCGCCGTCTTCGCACCGTTCAAGGTCCCGTGCGACGCCGTAACCCTGCTCCACGGCGAACCAGGCACCACCGCTCAGCACTTGTTGCAACACGGTGCGATCGGGCAGCTGCCACACGCCCTTGGTGCCCACGCCGCGGGGTATCGTGCGATCGAGCCGGTCCATTATCGCGGGCAGACGTCCCTGCAGCCGCTCACGGCTAAGGCCGTTGCACACCAAAAGCCTTACCCCGCAGGAGATATCGAAGCCAACACCACCGGGCGAGACGACCCCGCCGTCCTCGATGTCGGTCGCCGCCACGCCACCGATCGGGAATCCGTAACCCCAGTGCACATCGGGCATCGCGAACGACGCCCGGACAATCCCCGGCAAGGTGGCCACATTGACCACCTGCATCAGCGCCATGTCACCCTGGTCATGGGGGAGCAGCCCTCGGGACGCGAACACTATCCCAGGCACCCGCATCGCGCCCTCTTTTTCGATGCGGAACCGGTAAGGGGTTTCCTCGATGAGCTTCACCCGCTCGCCTTCGCCTCATACATCGAGCGTCACCAGGCAGCGCCAGCCTTGTCGGTCGTGCGACAGCCGAAGGTCGTTGAGTGACACCGCCTTAGGCACCGCGCCCAGCTGGGCCAGCGCATGCGCGTCGGTCATCGCGAATTCGACCTCCACGCCATCGCCGACGTCGTGCAGCTCTAGATCGACAGGTGCTTCACCGGAGGTATCCAGGAGATAAATGACCTCATCGAGTACCGCGACCAGCAGATCGTCATCGCTATCGGCGGTCAGCCGGCGGTGGCGAGTGTGCTCCGCATGCGCCGCCGACAGGTCCAGGAAGCTCTTGACGACACCGAGCACCGCCTGCCGAATACAGCCGTCTCGCGATGGTGCCCAGGCCTCGATACGCAAATCGGCCGTATGCGGCACGGTTCGATGCCCTGAACCGCGGTGCGCCATGGCGTTTCGCGGCTACACACCCCGCCGGCTGACCCTGTCGCCGGCCGGATATCGCAGCAGCGCCCCGACTCCATCTGCGGGTGTGACCCGACCGTCGGCGCGCACCAGCGAGGCACCCACCGCGATCGCGCCGAATGGCAACGCCTCGTCGGCTCGGGCAACCCGCTGCACGGGTTCGCCGAGTTCGGACAGCGCATCGGCGTCCGGGGCGACTGTGGTCAGCGCGTCGCCCGTAACCACGGTGGCGTCGCCGAGTTCACCGACGATCAGCGTGTCGACGTTGCCGTCGCGCAGTGCCGCACACACCGCGGCCAGGCCTTCGGCGGCCAGCCCGGAGCCGCGCCCGATCTCCGCTTCGAACCGATCGGCGATGCCGGTCGTTTCGGCGCCGCGACGGCGATCGAGCTCAGCGGCCGTCAATTCGCGGACTTCCGCCTCGTCGATGCCGCTCTTGCGGGCTGGGCCGTGCAACCGCGAGACGCGCGCGGCCACCCGCTCCGGCAACTCGGTGGTGAGGTCCGCGAGCGAACTGACCTCGCCGCACAGGAACACCACCTCGGGATCGGCGTCGTCCACCAGTCGCGTGAGCTCGTCGGCGACTGCCCGGCAGTTCATCCGGATGGCTTCCTCGGTGGTGTGCTGGAAGTCGCCGTAGCCGTTCCAGCCGGCCGTGGCCGGCTTGTGCACCGGGTAGCCGCCACCGTCGATGCTTGTGGACTTGACGACCGCGCCCTGATACAGGCTGATGTCCGCGCCGGTGTGGTCAACCATGGCGAACACGTAGGTCGGTCGCTGCATCTGCATGTCGATCAGCGGCACGACATAGGGGTAATCCGACAGGCGAACCGCCGTCGCAGCAGGTGGGCTGGTCAACTGCTCGTTGACCAGCACATGGTCGCGAGTCGCGATCACCGCGCGGCCCCGCCGGCCGACAGCCGGACGATGGTGCAGCACGGCTTGTTCGAGCATGCCCAGGACCTCCGTGCCCGCACCCAAGTCTTCGAGTTGTCTGCGGATGTCACCCCAATTCGTTTCGAGCTGCTCGACGGCATCCAGGGTGTCGTGTGAGTCGTCGAAATAGACCGAAACGAACGGGCCTTCCGCTTTCACCAGCCACTTGAGGCGATCCGAGTGCATTCCATTCCTCCGCTGCTTGCGTCTTTGTGTTCGCCAACCGTATGGAGAGCGGCGGCGACCGCACGAGAGTCGTTAGCCCCCAGCTGCGGGACCAACGTCGTTTTCTTGAGGACCTTCTTCCCTACGCTCGCCGCGGTCGGGTTGCGAACGATGGGGGACGTGGAGCGACGAACCGGGGGATCAGTCATCGCAACCATCGCGCTCGGTGATCGCGTGAACGATGTGGTCACTAACCCGGGCAATTCCATCGCCTATGCGGCCTTGACCGATTCGGTCGCGCTGATCAACAGCCATCATGAGATTTCCTGCGTCATCCCGGTCGGCGGACCTCCGAGGACGCTGGCCATCGGTGCCGACGCCAGCCGGTTGTACGCCACCAACTACGGGGATGCCGTCTCGGTGATCGACATTTCCGACCATCGCGTCGGTCTGCTCCCGGGTGCGTGCTGTGTGCAGCAAATCGACACCGCGGACGGGGCGTTGATCTACGCGGCAAGCAACCTCGCGCGTGGCGGCTGGATCTCGGTGATGGACGAGGGGGGTACCGCGGTGGGCACCATTGACGGGTTGGATGGCTCCGCCGTTACCGATCTCGCGGCAGACTCTGAACACCAACGCCTGTACGTGGGGCTGTGCCGGCGCAGCGACTACCACCAATACGACGCCGGTTCGCTTGCCGTGATCGACACCGCGACCAATGCCGCGATGCATGCCACCAACCTGGTCGGGCCCCCCGACAGCCTCACCATCGGTCCGGACGGAGCGGTGCTCTACGCAACGCACTACGATCATTCGTCCGTAACGGCGATCGACCTCGCGACTCTCCGCGTCACACGGATTACGCTGGGTGACAACCCGATTGGGGTGCAAGTGACACCGGACGGGTTGCAGGCGTATGTGGCCAACCGACGCTCCCTATCGGTCATCGACACCGTTGCAGGCGCGGCGGAGCGAATCTCGGTCGGTGATCTGCCGCGCTGCGTGCGGATCAGTCCCGACGGCAAGTACGCCTACGCCAGCAACTTCGGCGATCACAGTGTGTCGATCATCGACACCATCGCGGGGTGTGTGGCTGAGACGATCGACGTCGGCGGACAGCCCGAAGCGCTGGCGCTGAGCCCCGACGGTGACCGCCTCTATGTCGGCGACTATTGGTCCGGAACCGTCACCGTCTTGTCGGTCGGACCGTGATCGTCAACCCTTCGGTTGCTGTGCGCGCCGCAGCTTTTCGAGCTCGCGGGTAACCCCAGGGCTGACGTCAACCGGGTAGCACCAGCCATCGGCTTCCACGGCGCGAAGCCGGGGCGGAAGCCGGTCGACCTGTTGGCGTGCCCAGTTTCGCGACGTCGGCAGGTCGGCGTCGCCTGACGGAAGGCGCCTGCCATTCTTCATGACGGGCACCAGCAGCGGCTCGCCGTCGAGTTGCTCGTCGGGCCTGCCGATCGTGTCGCCGGCGAACATTCCCCGGTCGAGCCGGCGCACGACTTGCTTGCGTCCCGGATAGATCACTTTGTTGCTGGAGAACTTGGTCCGGCCGGTGCCGTCATACTCGACGAGCTTGTACGCCATGTCGAGCGCGGGCGCGTCCTGGGCGACGACGAGCTTGGTGCCGACGGCAAACGCGTCGATCGGGCAGCCGTCCTTGACCAGTGCCGCGATGCGGTGCTCGTCGAGACCCGACGAGGCGAAGATTTCGACGCCGTCCAAGCCTGCCGCGTCGAGCTTTGCACGGGCCGCCTTTGACAGGGCCCCGAGATCCCCGGAGTCGAGCCGCACGGCCGCAATGTTGAGATCTGCCTTAGCTTTGGCAAGTTCGATGACACGGTCCACCCCGCGCAGGGTGTCGTATGTGTCGACGAGCAGCGTTGTGCCGGGATATATCCGAGCGAATGCGGCGAACGCATCGCGTTCGTTGTCGAAGGCCTGGACGAAGCTGTGCGCCATGGTGCCGACCGCGGGAATGCCGTACTCGCGGGCGGCCAGCAGATTTGACGTGCCCGCAAGTCCGGCGAGATAGCCGGCGCGTGCCACCTTCAGCGCCGCGTCGGTGCCGTGCGCGCGCCGCGCTCCGAAATCGACGACCTTCCGTCCGCGAGCGGCTTCGACCACACGCGCGGCCTTACTGGCGATCACGCTCTGCAAATGAATCTGGTTCACCACGAACGTCTCCACGAGCTGCGCTTCGAGGATCGGCGCGATCACCTGAACGATCGGCTCGTTCGGAAAAACGACCGTGCCTTCCGGCACCGCCCACACATCGCCGGTGAAACGAACGCAGGCCAGCGACCGCAGAAAATCTTCGGAGAACAGCCCCATTCCGCGCAAATACTCGATGTCGGCTTGCCGGAAACGAAACGCTTCCAAGAAGTCGAGCACATCGGACAAGCCGGCGGCCATGACATAGGACCGGTCTCGGGGAAGCTTCCGAAAAAAGGTCTCGAACACCGCCGTCGCCGACATGTGTTCGGCCATATACGCCTGCGCCATCGTTACCTCGTACAGGTCCGTGAACAGCGCAGAGGAATTTTGAGTTGTCATTGCTCGTAGAGGGCGTCCAGGCGGTCGGCGAACTTTTCGATGACCACCTTGCGCTTGAGCTTCATGCTGGGCGTCAGATCGCCCGACTCGACGGTGAATTCGCGGTCGGCGATGGTGAACTTCTTGATCTGTTCCCAGCGGTTCAGCTCGGCGTTCAAGGCGTCGATGTACCCGGCGATGAGCTCCTGGGTCTTGTCGTCATGCGCGATCTCGGCGAACGACTTACCCGCCAGACCATTCTTGTTGGCCCAGTCGGTGATGGCCTCCGTGTCGAGGCTGACCAGGGCGACACAGTACGGCTTGCCCTCCCCGTAGACGACGATCTCGCTCACATACGGACACGAGCCTTTGAACCGCGCATCGATGGCGGACGGCGCCACGTACTTGCCTTGCGAGGTCTTGAACATGTCCTTCTTGCGGTCGGTGATCCGCAGGAATCCGTCGGCGTCGATCTGCCCGATGTCGCCGGTGTGGAACCAGCCGTCCCCGTCGAGCGCCTCTGCCGTGGCGTCCGGCAGGCCGTGGTAGGCGGTCATCAGGCCCGGCCCCTTGAGCAAGATCTCGCCGTCGTCGGCGATCTTGACGTCGGTGGCCGGGAACGGCCGGCCGACTGTCCCGAACCGGTATGCGTTGGGGCGGTTGATGAAGGACGCGGCGGCCGTCTCGGTCAGCCCGTAGCCTTCGAGCACGATGATGCCCACCGCGTCGAACCATTGCGCGACGTCGCGGTCGAGGGCCGCGGCCGCGGAGACGAAGAACCGCAGGCGCCCGCCGAACCGCTCCCGGATCGTGGAGAGCACCAGCCGGTCGGCGACCTTGTAGGACAGTGCCGACGCCAGCGAGGGAGTCTTGCCGGCCTGCCGGGCTTTCGACACCTTCAGACCGACCCCGATCGCCCAATCGAAGACGATCTTCTTGAGCCTGCCCTGCTGGGCGGCCATGTCCTGGATGCGGGCGTGCGCCTTTTCGAAGATGCGCGGCGCGGCGCCCATGATGGTCGGGCGCAGGGCCGCGAGGTTGTCGATGATCCGCTCGACCCGGCCGTCGATCGCCGTGGGGAAACCGACCTGCAGGGGCAACGCCAGCATCACCTTGCCGAACGCGTGCGCCAGCGGCAGCCAGAGGAAATTCAGGTCGTCGGGGCCGAGGATGTCCAGCGAATCGATGGCCGCCGCGGTGTACGTCCACGCCCCGTGCGTCAGCCGCACGCCCTTGGGTCGCCCGGTGGTGCCTGAGGTGTAGATGAGGCTGGCCAGCTGTTCGGGGCCGACGGCGGCGACCCGCTCGTTGACGGCCTCGGGCGAGTCGGCAAGCAGTTGCTTGCCCAACAGATCCAGGTCGGAAAGTGAGATCACCCAGTCGCCGTCGCCGTTGCCGTCGATCATGACGACCTTGCGCACGTCGGGCAGTTCGGCGCGGTGCTCGAGCAGCTTGTCCAGCTGAGTTTGGTTCTCGGCGACCACCACCCGGCTGCCGGAGTTGGCGACGATGTACGCGACGTCGCTGGCGTTCGTCGTCGGGTACACGGTGGTGGTCGCGGCGCCCGCGCACATGATCGCGAAATCGACGAGCACCCACTCGTAACGGGTCGCGCTCGCGAGCGCGACCCGATCCTCATGCTCGATCCCCAGCGAGATCAGGCCCGCGGCGAGATTGTTGACGCGTTCGCCGACCTGCTGCCAGGTCACGCTTGCCCAGGTGTGGTCCTGTGGGTAGCGAAAGGCCTCGGCGTGCGGGGTGGCGGCGACGCGGTTGACGAACATCTGTGCCACCGACGGCGCGCGGTTCTCGATCTTGCGGAAATCTGGCCTCTCCGTTGAGGCGAGTGATGCTTTCATAGCTCGAATCCATTGCTGCCAAACGAAACCGATGCCGTGGTGCACCGGCATATCATTCGATCCTGCGGAGTGTGGCAATCCGGCGATAGAGACGAAAGTCACGTCGGGGTCGGCAAACGTCCTCCGGCGACCGCGTCGGACCGGACGGCCGTCAGTCGGCCGGGGCTATCTCGATGGACAGGCACTCGCCGAGGGCGTGTGCCGCGGACCAGTCGCCGCCTCGAACGGCGCGCTCGAGGTCGTCGACCAAAGGGCTGTGGGCACCGAGTTCGGCCAACCAGGCGGAAACGGTTTCGGGAATCTGATTGGCGGGCACGCGGGCGACATGTCCCTCGTGGAGGCGATCAGTCAGCTGATAGATCGCGGCCGTGGGCTTACGCTGAGGCCAATGCTGCCGCCACTTCGCTGTATTCATGTTCCCTCCCCATTAGCCTTAACGATCCATCCGACCAGTCCCGAAGGTCCGGCCGTAGAGGCCAAGAGCACGATTACCGAAAGGCTTTGGTCTTACTTGCGGCCTGCCGAAGTCCCAGTCCGGCAGGGTCTTTTGTCACTGCGGTCACCTACTTACTTCTCCGGCAATGGCGGTGCCGGTCGCGTAGCGTACATCGCGGATGGTGCATCGCCACGTTACTCGTTTCAAGGGCCCTGGATTCCGAAATCGGCGAGATGACCGCATTAGCAATGGATTCGCAATCGGGGCGTGACTGGGGATGGAGTCCGAGGCCGACAGGTGGCGCGCTGTGATGTCTGTCAGCGCCGAGGAACTGGCGTCCCTGCCCGTGTTCGCCGATATCGAGGCGAAGGACCTCGCGGGATTGGCCACCCTCCTCGAGCCCTTGCATGCCGCCGCCGGCGAGGTCCTGATGCGGCAGGGGGAACGAGCGGAGTCATTCGCGATCATCGCGTCCGGTTCGGTCGCCATCAGGCATGTCGGCCCGAAGGGGCGGATCATCGCCACCGAGCTGACGTGCGCGACGATCGTCGGCGAGATCGCGTTGCTGCGCCGCGCGACCAGGACAGCGACGGTGACCGCGCGGGAGGACGTGTGGGGCTACACCGGATACAGCGCCGCCTTCGACCTCATGCTGGCCATGCCGGTCATCGCCGACCGGATGCTGCGTACCGCGCGGCAGCGGCTGGCCGCTTACGTCGCCCCCATCCCGGTATCGACCAAAGACGGTGCCGTGCTCTCGTTGCGACCCGTCCTGCCCGGTGACGCCGAGCGGTTCAAGAGCAGCGGTTCCTTCTCGCGGGAGACGCTGTACCGGCGGTACCAAGGCGGCGCTCCGACCGACGCGCGCCTGACCTATCTGTTCGAGGTCGACTATGTCGACCACTTCGTCTGGGTCGTCACCGACGGCGTGGCGGGCCCGGTCGTCGCCGACGCGCGATTCGTCCGGGATCAAGACGATCCCGCCTCGGCGGAGGTCGCGCTCACCGTCGCGGACGGCTACCAGGGCCGTGGAATCGGCACGCTGTTGCTGGGCGCGCTGGCGGTCGCGGCCCGCGTCGACGGCATCAAACGGTTCCACGCCCGCGTCCTGTCGGACAATCCGCCCGCGCGCGCTTTGGGCGACAAGGTGCACGCCCGCTGGGCGCACGAGGAACCGGGCGTGGTCACCACGACGGGAGAGATCCCCCGTTTCCGCGATCTGCCCCTCGATCGCGCCATGTACCAGCAGATCCGGCAGGTGGCCCGCCAGGTGATCCATGCATTCGACTAGGGCCCGAGTGACAAACGCCCCGCGGTTTGATGGCTTTGCGCCCTTACCCGAAAGCCCGGTACGCCGGCACCATGAGGACTCGTCCGCCAGTTCGAGGAGATGTGCCATGGAGTCGCTCATCGGGTGCGCATCCGGATCCCCGGCCGCTTCGTGACCAATGGCGACCCAAGACTGCGCTCCTCCGCTCCTGGCCCTGGTGCGCGGCCTCGTAGACGAGGTTCACCCGCAGGCCGCGTCGCCATCGGTGACGCTCGATAGCCCCTTCGACACACTCGGCATCGGCAGCCTGGAGCTGGCGGAATTGTTGCTGCGGGTCCAGGACAAATTCGGGGTGGCGCTGCCGGCGCACATCCTGTCCAGCGCGGAGACGCCGCGCGACCTGGTAGCGGCCCTCAATCCGGCCCTGGCGCACGACCGCCCCGCGGTGCGGGTGGGCCGCGGCGTCGTTTCGCAGCCGGCTACCGCGCCGGCCGCTTCGACGCCGGAGTCCGCGCAGAGCCTCAACGACATGCTCGGCTGGCACGTCGATGCCACGCCCGACCGGACCCATCTGCGCATCCTCGACGACACGGGCGACCCTCCGAACGGCTCCGACATCACCTACCGCACCCTGCACCGGGAGGCGGCCGCTGTGGCGGCCGGGCTGATCGCACACGACGTGGCGCCGGGCGAGGCGGTCGCGATCATGTTGCCCACCTCGCGGGCGTATTTCGTGACCTTCGCCGGCGTGGTCCTCGCCGGCGCCGTGCCCGTCCCGGTCTACCCACCGGCGCGCCCGTCCCAGCTCCCGGATCACCTGCGCCGCACCGCCGGCATCCTCAGCAACGCCCGTGCCACGCTGCTCGTCACGGTTGAAGAGGCGGTCACCCTCGGCCACCTGCTGCGCTCGAATGTCGAAAGCCTGCGTCACATCGTCGTACCCGAATCCCTTACGCGCGCAGGCGAAGGCGCCACACCACCTCTCGTCCGGCCGCGGCCCGACGACCTCGCGCTGCTGCAGTACACCTCCGGCAGCACCGGGCAGCCCAAAGGGGTCGCACTCACGCACCGCAACCTGCTCGCCAACATCCGGGTGATGGGTCAGGCGGCCGGGGTGACCGGGTCGGACACGTTCGTCAGCTGGCTGCCGCTCTACCACGACATGGGCCTGATCGGTGCCTGGCTCGGTTGCATGTACTTCGGTGTACCGCTGGTGGTGATGAGCCCGCAGGCGTTCCTGATCCGCCCGTCGCGATGGCTGTGGGCGATTCATGCCAACCGTGCCACCATGTCGGCCGGCCCCAACTTCGCCTACGAACTGTGTCTGTCGAAGATCCGCGACGACGAGATCGAGGGACTGGACCTCAGTAGCTGGCGGTTGGCCTACAACGGCGCCGAACCGGTCAGCGCCGACACCATCGAGCGCTTCGGTGATCGCTTCGCCCCGTACGGATTTCGCCGGGAAGCGATGACCCCGGTGTACGGGCTGGCGGAGTCGTCGGTGGGACTGGCGTTCCCGCCGCCCGGCCGCGGTCCGGTGATCGACCGCATTCGCCGAGACACCTTTGCACGGTCCGGTCAGGCCGAGCCCGCCAGGCCAGGGGAGCGGGACCGACGATTCGTCGCCTGCGGCCGTCCGCTGCCGGGACATGAAATCCGCATCGTCGACGCCGCCGGCAACGAGTTGGGCGATCGCCGCGAAGGCCGCATCGAGTTTCGGGGGCCGTCGGCGACCGCAGGCTACTTCAACAACCCGGCGGCGACGCGCGCACTGTTCCACGACGGCTGGCTCGACACCGGCGATCTCGGGTACACGGTCGAAGCCGACGTCTACGTGACCGGCCGGATCAAGGACATGATCATCCGGGCCGGGCGCAACCTCCACCCCGCGGAACTGGAAGAAGCGGTGGGCGGCATCAAAGGGGTCCGCAAGGGCTGTGTCGCGGTGTTCGCCGCTCCCGATCCCTCCGGCGGCCCCGAGCGACTCGTCGTCATGGCCGAGACGCGAGCGCTGCGGGACGACGCACGCGCCGCGCTACGCTCCGAAATCGCAGCCACCACAGTCGATTTGCTCGGGGTAGCGCCCGACGATGTGGTGCTGGCGCCGCCGCGCACGGTGTTGAAGACATCCAGCGGCAAGATTCGGCGGTCCGCCAGCCGGGACATCTACCAGGCCGGCAAGATCGGCGCGCGACCGCGCGCGCTGTGGTGGGAACTGGCCCGGCTCCGCCTGCGCGGCGCGGCGCCGTCGCTGCGCCGCGCCCGGCGCGCGGCCGCGGATCTGGCCTTCGCCGGCTACGCGTGGGCGGTGTACGCCATCCTGGGGTTGTCGGTCGCCGCCTTGGTGCCGCTGCTCCCACGCGCGGGGTGGCGGTGGCAGGTGGCGCGGGCGGCGGTCCGGCTGCTGGCCCGTCTCACGCGAACCGCGATCACCGTGCACGGCCTCGACCACCTTCCCCCGGGCGCGGCTATCGCGGTGGCCAACCACCCGAGCTGGATCGATCCGTTGGCGCTGGCCTGTGTCATGCCGCAATCGTTTCGCTTCGTTGCCGCCGAAGTGCTTGAGCATCAAGGGATCAACGGATTCGTGCTGAGGCGGCTGGGTCACCAGTTCGTCGAGCGCCACGAGCGTGAACACGGCGTGGCGGACGCCGACCGGCTGGCCGGTCTGGTGCGTGCCGGCCAGTCGCTCGTCATCTTTCCCGAAGGCCGCCTGGCCCGTGCGCCCGGCCTGCGGCCGTTTCACATGGGTGCCTTCGTGGTGGCCGCCCGGACCGGGGTGGCCGTCACCCCGGTGGGGATCCGCGGGACGCGCACCATACTGCGTCCAGAACACCACTTCCCGCGACACGGGGCCATCGACATCACCGTTGGCGAGCCCATCATGCCCTCGGGCAACAGCTGGACCGCGGCGGTCGAACTGCAGCGCGCCGTACGCAAAGCCGTCCTGCTGCTGTCCGGGGAGCCGGACGTCGAATGAGCGGACAGCCCGTGAGGGCGAGGTTCAGTCGTCGCGCTTGCCGACGGCCTGACCGGCGCTTCGGACCACGTTCCGGAAGAACTCGATGCGCGCGGTGACCAACTCATCGGCCAGGTCCAGGGCGGCGTCGACGACGGTCTTGCGTCGTGACTCTTCCGGGAGCACGGGACTGATCTGGTCGACGAACTTGCGGACCGCCTCGATGGCTTGCTTGCGGCCGTTTTCGACCGATTCCAGCACGTCGTCGGAGAGTTCGGCCCAGCGCGGCTCGGTCTTCTGCGGTGCTTCTGCCATGATTCCCCACTCCTTAGGTCACAGCTTGCGTGTGCGGCTCCGACGTTACGACTGGCCGGCGTGCGACACGAGTGGCGAAAGGCCCTTCACGCCCGCTCAGCCGGCGTGGACCGGGGCCCTGGCCGTCGGCTTGACGGCCAAGGACTTTCGCAGCCGTGACCGGGCCGTAAGTCCCTAACACGCCGAATTGCGCGCCTGCTAACTTGCCACCATGGCGGTATCGACCAACAACGGTGCTCCCCGGCGCCCGGGCTCCTTACCTTTGAGCCCGCCCGGGGGCGTCGGCCTGGGCAGCGCCGTCAAACCGTTCACCAGCACCGGTCGGTACGTCGCCGAGTCGTGGCGCGACTACCTGAGCCAGGCGCCCGACGAGCTTCCCATCGCGCGACCCACCCTCGCCCTGGCGGCGCAGGCGTTTCGCGACGAGGTCGTCCTGCTGGGCCTGAAGGCGCGACGCCCGGTCAGCCGCCCCGAAGAATTCGAGCGGATCACGAGCGAGGTGGTCGCCGGGCTGAAGTTCTACGGCGACCGCGGATGGCTCGACAACCCCAAAAGATTCTTCGGTGCACCGCCGCCGCTTTCGGACGTCGAGGTGCGAAAGGTCAAGAAGGGCAAGCGCACCTTCTATCGCATGTCCTTCGACAGCGGGTATCTGCCCCGGCCCGGTGAACCGGGCGCCGACCGGTGGATGGGTTACACCGCGAACAACCGCGAATACGCCCTGCTGCTTCGCCATCCGCAACCACGGCCGTGGCTGGTGTGCATCCACGGAACTGAAATGGGCCGAGCCGCTTTGGATCTCGCCCTGTTCCGGGCCTGGCGGTTGCACGAAGATCTCGGTTTGAACGTCGTCATGCCTGTCCTCCCGATGCACGGCCCCCGCGCCAGGGGCCTCCCGAAGGGTGCGGTCTTCCCCGGAGAGGACGTCCTCGACGACGTGCACGCGACGGGGCAGGCGGTGTGGGACATCCGCCGGTTGCTCTCCTGGATACGCCGGCAGGAGCCCGAATCGCAGATCGGGTTGAACGGTTTGTCGCTGGGCGGCTACATCACCGCGTTGGTCGCCAGCCTCGAAGCCGGGCTGACGTGCGCGATCCTCGGTGTCCCGGTCGCGGACCTGGTCGGGCTGCTGAGTCGGCACTCCGGGCTTGCACCCGGCGATCCCCGCCGCGAGACGATCGAACTCGCCGAGCCCATCGGACGGATGACGTCGCCCCTGTCACTGACCCCGCTCGTGCCGATGCCGGGCCGGTTCATCTACGCGGGCGTCGCCGATCAGGTGGTGCACCCACGCGAGCAGGTCGTCCGCCTCTGGGAGCACTGGGGCAAACCCGAAATCGTCTGGTACCGCGGCGGGCACACCGGATTCTTCCGCGCCCGACCGGTCCAGCGGTTCGTCGAGGCGGCGTTGCAGCAGTCGGGCCTGCTGACCGGTACCGTAGACGAGCGTGACCGCCCCGCCTAGCCGCGGAGGTTCGACGATGAACCCGCTGGATCCGCTCGACGCGGCGATGATGACCGCGGAGTGGGTGTCCAACCCGATGCACGTCGGTGCCGTGCTGATCCTGTCTCCGCCCGGCGACGCCGGACCCGGCTACGTCGACGAGTTGCATCGGACGACGCTGGCCGGGAACGGCTCAATCGATCCCCGGCTGCGCAAGTATCCGCACCGCGGTGTGGACACCGGTGGCATGTGGGTCTGGCGGCACATGGATCCCGTTGATATCAGCCGACATTGCCAGCGCCGCACCGTCTCCGGGGACGGCTTGTGGCGGCTGATCGGCGAGCTGGACGCACTGGGCCTCGATCGGTCACGGCCGATGTGGATGTCGTACCTGATCGACGGCCTCGACCGGGGCCGGTTCGCCTTCTACATCAAGGTGCACCACACCGTCGTCGACGGCGTGGCCGGCTTCCGAATGATCACCGATGCGCTCAGCGACGACCCGGACCGGCGTTCGATGCCACCGTTTTACGCCGACTCATGTGGCGAGCCCACGGGGTCGGCGCCGGAGCCGGGTGGGCTGATTTCTCGGTTATTGTCGCCGCTACGGTCGCTCACCGGCGTCGCCGCGTCGGGTGCGGGGCTGGTCGGGCGGGTGGCCACCGGCGAAATCGCCACTGTGCTGGACGCCCTGGTCGACCACACCACCGCGCTGCCCCTGGGAGCGCCCTACACCCGGTTCAACGGCCGCCTGGGCCCCGAGCGCGCGGTGGCCGCGGGCAGCTGGGCAAACGATCGCATCCACGCCGTGCGGCGGGCGGCCGGCGTGACCGTCAACGACGTCCTCACCGCGATGGCCGCCGGGGTTGTCCGCCGCTGGTTGCTGGAGATAGGGGAGCTGCCCAAGCGGTCACTGGTGGCCGCCTGCCCCATCACGGTGCGCGACCGGGAGCACGAAATGCCAAACGATGGGCATGCCAACAGGTTCGGGCTGTGGATGTGCCCGCTGCGCACCGAGCTGGATGACCCGCTGGCCCGACTGAACGCGATCCATCGATCGATGTCGGAGGGGAAGCGCTGGGTGGCCAAACGCGGGGCGGCGGCATCTCTGCTGACGAACGCCGGAAGCATCGCGACGACGGCGATCGGCCCGCTGCTGCCGTTCACGCCGAAAATCCGGACCGGATACAACCTGCCGATTTCGCACGTTCGTGGTCCGGCGGCCGAAATGTATTGGAATGGCGCCCGTATCGAGGAAATGTATCCGGTTTCGACGGTCTACGACGGCCACGGGCTCAACATCACAACGTGCTCATACGCCGACCGGGTCGGATTCGGCTACGCCGCGGGCCGCGACGTGGTGCCCGACATCGAGACTCTGATTCCCCTGACCGAGCAGTCGCTGGCGGAGCTGGAGGATGCCCTGGGTGCCGCCTGACGGCGCAGCACCGTGATGCGTCCGGGCCACTCGTCAATGCCCAACGGGGACGAACGGCCCTAGAGGGTTGCAGGCGACAGGCCATACGTTGGGCATGGGCATCGGATGTCCCGGCACAAGCATTCGGATTGCGGTTCGGCGAATACAGGTGGGCGAGGCTTTGGCGTTTTTCAAGGTGGTCGCAGTCGACCTCGACGGCACCCTCACGTCGGGCGGCAAACTGGATCCAGCGGTCCTGCGGGTGGTCGACCAGGCACGCAGCGACGGCTTGGCGATCGTGGTGGTCACCGGCCGCATCGGGGCCGAATTGCACGCCGAGTTCCCTCAGTTGGCCGACCACGTCGATGCGCTGGTGCTCGAGAACGGCGCTGTCGTGTCGTTCGACGGACAGGCGCAGCCGCTGGCGCCGCCCGTGGGGCCGGACCTTGATGAAGCGCTCGCCAAGCGGGAGATCCCCTACCGGCGGGGTGAGGTGCTGGTGGCTGTCGACGGTGAGCACCTCGCGGACGTCGCCGAGGTGATCGGTGAGCTGGGAATGGACTACCAGTTGGTCCGAAATCGGGCCGCCCTGATGGTGCTGCCGGCAGGGATCACCAAGGGCACCGGGTTGACCGCACTCTTGGAAACGATGAACCTGTCGCCGCACAACACCGTGGCCGTCGGCGACGCCGAGAACGATTTGTCGTTACTGGCGGTAGCCGAGGTGGGTGCGGCGGTGGCCAACGCCGTCTCGTCGCTTCGGCGATCGGCCGATGTGGTCCTGGACGAGCCGGGTGGTGCCGGCGTGACCGGACTGCTGAACGGCCCCTATCTGTCTGGCGCAGAACGTCTGTGCCCGCCGCGCCACTGGCTCGAGATCGGAGCGTTCGAGGACGGCACCCCCACCAGGTTGCCGGGCAGCCAGGCGCGCATCCTGGTCACCGGCCCGGCCGCGTCGGGCAAGAGCTATCTCGTCGGCCTGATGGCGGAGCGATGGGTCTCGGCCGGCTACTGCGTTCTTGTCATCGACCCCGAGGGTGATCACCTGCAGCTACAGCAACTCGGCCACGTGCAGGTCGTCGACGCCGGCCACCATCTCCCGGAACCCGCCGAGCTGGTCAAGGCGTTGCGTCCCAACTCCGGCATGGTGGTCGACCTGTCGGGAGTAGCCGAGCCGGGCAAAACCGACTACGTGCATCGGCTTCGGTCGACCGCTGAGGCGCACCGCGAACGGTGCGGCTACCCGCATTGGGTGATTTACGACGAGGCCCACCTCCTCGGCATGGGAGAGGAAGCTCACTGGGCACGCCGCGGCGGCTACGTCCTGTGCTCCTTCGTCCCGGCATCGTTGCCCGCCCACGAGGCCGACAGCAGCGACGTCGTGCTGGCTCTCACGAGGTCCGACACGGTAACGGACCTCGCCTCCCGACGCCGCGCCACCATCCGATTCGGCTCGGGACCGCCCCGCGAGTTCACCATCGGGGAACGCCATACCAGGCACGTCCGGCACCGCCACAAATACGCCGATATCCACCTTCCGGCGGAGCGGCGGTTCTACTTCCACACCACCGACGGCCTGCCCATCGCACCGGCCGCGACGATGCATGACTTCACGGTTGCGTTGCGGCATCTCGACCAACAAGCGCTCGAATATCATCTCGAACGCGGCGACTTCTCCCACTGGCTGGAAGGCACCATCGCCGACAAAGAGCTCGCGGCGCGGGTAGCGGCCTGGGAGGACGACCTGGAAGCCCGTCGCGCCGCCGACTTGGAACGCATCCGCCAGCAAGTGGTCGAAGCTGTCGAGAAACGTTACCTGCCTTCGCAAGAACGCCACTGAGCCCGATGTGCCGCCCTCGCGCGGCACGATTCGCGGGAAACGATCAGCCTCGCGCCAACCGCGACGCGCGGCCCACGTGGGCCATGATGCGTTCCAAGACGGTGTTGGACAGGTCGCCGTCGTCGGCGACGCGAGACAGGCCGCGGCGCCGCAGGAACGTGTCGAGGCGTCGATCGGGGGACCAGTCGGCATAAATCGTGCCGAGATACCGCGACTGCAGGAATTCCGAAGCCAGGGCGTCCACGTCAGAGTCGGTCAACAACATCGTCGGGCTATTACCCATAGCCGTGATGCTCCTTTGTTCAGCCGCAAATCGCACCAGCAAAATTACGTCAGACGTCGTCATTATTGCGTCACGCGCAGATTGCGGATAGGGCCCAAAGTCATCACCGGAATCCGCCTGCGTAACGGCCATGGGGCCCGGGCGACGCTGCCCGGGCCCGCGCTTCAGCCGGCTATTTGGCGGCGACTTTGACGTGCTTCTCCTCGGGTGCGGGCTGCGAAACCGGCACGGAGACAGTCAAAATGCCTTTGTCGTAGGTGGCCTTGATGTCGTCTTCGTTCGCGTTGGACGGCAGCGACACGGTGCGGACGAACGAGCCGTAGGTGAATTCCGATCGGCCGTCGAATTCCTTCTTCTCGCTGCGCTCGGCCTTGATGGTGAGCTGGCCGTCGCGGACGGTGATATCGATGTCCTTTTCCGGGTCGATGCCGGGGATCTCGGCGCGCACCTCGTAGCGGCCGTCGACCATTTCGTCTTCCAGCCGCATGAGCCGGGTGTCGAACATCGAGCGGAGTCCGGCAAAGGACGGGAAGGCCGAAAAGAACTCGGGGAACAGCGTGTGCGGTTTTTGGGCCGCCGGCAGGGTGGTGGTCATCGTCTTCTCCTACAGATGTTGTCACTTGTCTGAAACGGACATCTTCGATCCGACCACGCGAGCCGGCGCCAGGGTAGGGACGGAAGTCCTTATCACGTTTCGGGCGACGACTTTTGGCGCGACGGGGATACTCGGATGATGGTCGGGACAGCGCGGTCTACGCGGTGGCCGTCGAGCGTCCGGCGCCGGGACGGGCGCCTGGTGCCGTTCGATGTGGGCCGCATCGAAAAGGCGATCGCCCGGGCAGCGCGCGAGGTCGGGCATCGCGACCCCGACCTGCCCGGTGCGCTCGCCGGGTCGGTAGCCGACGCCCTGGTGGGTCGGCCCCGCAGCGGGATTCCCACGGTCGAGGACATCCAGGATCTGGTCGAGGCGCAGCTGGGGGCGGCCGGCTTGGACGACGTGGCCCGCGCTTATGTCGTCTACCGCCAGCAGCATGCCGAGCTGCGCGCGACCAAAGAGCTGATCGGCGTGCGCGATGACCTGAAATTGAGTGTGGCTGCCGTGACCGTGCTGGGCGAACGCTATCTGCGGCGAGACGACCGGGGCAGGCCCGTGGAGTCGACCGGCGAAATGATGGACCGCGTCGCGAACCATGTGGCGGGGGCCGAGGAGCGGTACCGTCGCGGGTCCTCGGCCATGTGGTCCCAACGGTTTTCGGCGATGCTGCGCGGCCTCGAGTTCTTGCCCAACTCGCCGACGCTGATGAACGCCGGTACCGAGCTGGGCGTGCTCTCCGGCTGTTTCGTCCTCCCGGTGCAGGATTCGCTGCACTCGATTTTCGCCGCGCTCGCCCAGGGCGCGGACATCCACCAGGCCGGGGGAGGGACCGGCTACCCGTTCAGCCACCTGCGGCCCGCCGGTGACCTGGTGGCCCGCACCGGGGGCACGGCCAGCGGGCCGCTGTCGTTTCTGCGGCTTTTCGACTACGCCGCCGCGGTCATCTCGATGGGCGGCCGTCGACGGGGCGCGTCCATGGCCGTGCTGGACGTATCGCACCCCGACATCTACGACTTCGTCACCGCCAAATCCGGCTCGCCGAGCGAGCTCAACCAGTTCAACCTCTCGGTCGGGGTGACGGACGAGTTCTTGCGCGCCGTCGGGGCCGGCCGCAGCCACCGACTGGTCAACCCGAGGACCGGCGCGACGGTCGCAACGGTCTCCGCTGCCGAGCTGTTCACCGCGATCTGCGAGGCGGCGCACCGGTGTGGCGATCCGGGGCTGGTGTTCCTCGACACGATCAACCGCGCCAATCCCACACCGGCGCTGGGCCGGATCGAGGCGACCAACCCGTGCGGCGAAGTCCCGTTGTTGCCCTACGAATCGTGCAACTTGGGGTCCATCAACCTCGCCCGGATGGTCAGCGGCGGTGGCGTCGACTGGGACCGCCTCGCGGCGGTGGCCGAACTCGCCGTGCGCTTCCTGGACGACGTCATCGACGTCAGCCGCTTCCCCTTCCCCGAGATCGAGGCGGCCACCACGGCCACCCGCAAGATCGGGTTGGGCGTGATGGGCCTGGCCGAGATGCTGGCCGGCCTGGGCATTCCGTACGACAGCGAACGGGGCGTTCGCCTGGCCGGGCGGATCGCCCGCACCATCGGCCGGGTCGCGCGCGCCGCCTCGGAGCGGCTGGCCGAGGAACGCGGACCGTTTCCGGCCTTCGGCGACAGCCGGTTTGCGGGGTCGGCGCCACAGCGCAACGCCCAGCTCACCTCGATCGCCCCGACCGGCACGATCTCGCTGATCGCCGGCACGAGCGCGGGGATCGAGCCGATGTTCGCGATCGCCTACGTGCGTGCCGTCATCGGGCGACGGCTGCTCGAAGTCAACCCGTGCTTCGACCGCCTCGCCCGCGACCGAGGCTTCTACCATCCCGACCTGATCGCCGAGATCGCCCGGTGCGGCGGCGTGCGCGGGGACCCGCACGTGCCCCCCGAGGTGCGCGCGGCGTTCCCCACCGCGGCGGAAATCGCCCCGGAATGGCACCTGCGGATGCAGGCCGCGGTGCAGCGGCACGTCGACGCCGCGGTGTCCAAGACCGTCAATCTGCCGGCGGAGTCGACGGTCGAGGACGTCCGGGCGATCTACCTGGCCGCGTGGAAGGCCAAAGTGAAAGGCATCACCGTCTACCGCTACGGCACCCGGGAAGGCCAGGTGCTCAGTTACGTCGGTTCCGACCAGGCGCTGCTCGCCGCCGACGCCACGTTCAGCGGCGGTTGCCTGGGACGGCGGTGCGAGTTTTGACCGTGTCCAAAGTAGGCCGATCGGCGGCGCCAGCGGGGTCCAACGGCCCTAGTGACGACCGCGGCGCCGCCCTACTTTCGGATAAGGAGGCGGCGGTCGAATCGCCTGGCCGCAACGACTTTGGAGGTTTGAGGTGCGCGATGCGATCCCGCTGGGGCGGATCGCCGGTTTTCCGGTGAATGTCCACTGGAGCGTGCTGGTCATTCTTTGGCTGTTCACCTGGAGCCTGGCAAGCACCCTTCCCGGCAGCGTCAAGGGGTATTCGCCGGTCGCCTACTGGGTGGCCGGTGCGTGTGGCGCGCTGGTGTTGCTGGCCTCGCTGGTGGCGCACGAACTGGCGCACGCCGTGGTCGCCCGTCGCGCCGGGGTGGCCGTGGGGAGCGTGACGCTCTGGCTGTTCGGCGGTGTGACGACCCTGGGCGGCGAGGCGAAGACACCCCGGGCGGCTTTGCGGATCGCGATTGCCGGACCGGCCACCAGCCTTGCGCTGGCGGCCATCTTCGGCGGCCTCGTTGTCGCGCTGCCGATGGTCGGCGCCGCCCCGATCGTGGTCGGCGTCGCCTCCTGGCTGGCGGGCATCAACCTGCTGCTGGGCCTGTTCAATCTGCTGCCGGGCGCGCCCTTGGACGGTGGCCGGGTGCTGCGGGCCTTCCTGTGGCGCCGCCACGGCGACAGCGTGCGCGCCAGCATCGGGGCCGCGCACGCCGGCCGGGTGGTCGCGTTCATCCTGATCGGGTTGGGCTTGGCGGAATTCCTGTTGGGCGGCCTCGTCGGCGGCGTCTGGTTGGCCTTCATCGGCTGGTTCATCTTCGCGGCCAGTCGCGAAGAGGAGATGCGGATATCGACCCAGCAGATGTTTTCCGGGGTGCGCGTCGCCGACGCCATGACGGCCCGGCCGCATACCGCTCCCGGGTGGATCACCGTCGACGACTTCGTCCAGCGCTACGTGCTCGGCGACCGCCACTCGGCGTACCCGGTCGTCGACCAGAGTGGGGCGGTCTCAGGACTGATCACGTTGCGGCAGTTGCGTGACGTCGCGCCCGGGCGGCGCACCACCACCACCGTGGGCGACGTCGCGCAACCGCTGCACGAGGTGCCCTCCGGTGCGCCCCAGGAGCCGCTGACCGCCCTGCTGGAGCGCATGGCGCCCGCGGGTCCGCGCAGCCGCGCCCTGGTGTTCGAGGGCGACCAGGTGGTCGGCATCGTCACCCCCACCGATGTGGCGCGGCTGATCGAGGTATACCGGCTCGCCCATCCCGAAGACGCGAAACCGGCGTCGGCTCAAAGCGTTTAGGCCGTCGACCGCGATGCCGGCGGAGGTCCTCCCAAGGCCCTGGTTTTTACAAGAGCCGTTGTGTAAACTCTGCCGCATGGCATACGTGATCGGAAAGCCGTGCATCGACGTGATGGACCGTGCCTGTGTGGAGGAGTGTCCCGTCGACTGCATCTACGAGGGCGGACGGGCGCTCTACATCCATCCCGACGAATGCGTGGACTGCGGCGCGTGCGAACCGGTGTGCCCGGTCGACGCCATCTACTACGAAGACGACCTGCCCGAGGAGCTCAGACCGTACCTGGCCGACAATGAGGCGTTCTTCGCCGAGACGCTGCCGGGCCGCGACGCCCCCTTGGGATCTCCGGGTGGGGCGGCCAAGCTGGGGCCGCTCGGTGTAGACACGCCTTTGGTGGCCGCTCAGCCGAGGGCCGACCAAGCGGAAGGAGCGTGAGGGTCCCGTGAAGTTGCCGCCCCCTTCGGTCGGGGAATCCGCCAGCCGCCGGCGCGAGGTGCTGCGGGTGTTGCGCAGGTCACCCGACCCCATGAGCATCGCCGCGATCGCCGAAATGCTGGGCGTGCACCCGAACACCGTCCGCTTCCACCTCGACAGCCTGGTCGGCGACGGGCAAGTGGAGCATGTCGAACTGGACCGCAAGGGGCCGGGCCGCCCTCCGCTGATGTTCCGCGCCGTCCGGCAGATGGACCGCGGCGGCACGCGGCACTACCGCCTGCTTGCCGAGATCCTGGCCACCGCCTTCGCCGGAGAGCGCGATGCCGGCGCCAAGGCCCAGGCCGCGGGCCGGGCCTGGGGGCACAAACTGGAATCCAGCCTGGAAGCGGTGCCCACGCGGCCCGCCAGCGCCGACGACGCCATCGACCATTTGGTCAACATGCTCGACGAACTCGGCTTCGCGCCCGAGCGCCGGGCGGCCGACGGGGAGCAACAGGTCGGCCTGCGGCACTGCCCGTTCCTGGAGTTGGCCGAAAACCGGACCACCGTCGTCTGTCCTGTGCACCTGGGCCTCATGCAGGGCGCCATGGAGGCCTGGGGGGCTCCGGTGTCAGTCGAGCGGCTCGACGCATTCGTCGAACCGGATCTGTGTGTGGCGCACCTGGCGTTGCAGAAGGCGGCCACATGAGCACCGGCCCGGCGATCGCCGTCGCCGTCACCTTCGTGTGGCTCGGCATGGTGCTGGCCATCTCCTTCCTGGAAGCGCCGCTGAAGTTCCGCGCGCCCAACGTGACCCTGCAGATCGGGCTCGGCATCGGGCGCCTGGTGTTTCGCGCCCTCAACACCGTCGAGGTCTGCTTCGCCCTTGTCGTCCTGGCGATCGTGGTCGCCGGCCCGACGCGGCCGGGCATCGCCGCGGCGGTCTTCGTCGCCGTCGGCGCGCTGGCCCTGCAGTTGATCGCGGTGCGCCCGCGATTGACGCGCCGATCCGACAGCGTGCTCGCCGGGTCGGAGGGACCGCGCTCCCGAGCCCATTACGTATATGTGGCCTTCGAGGTGGTCAAGGTAGTCGCGTTAGTCGTCGCGGGGATACTGCTATTGACGGCCTGATCGCCTCCGCTCAACCGCAAAGGACTCAGCTATGGAATCGATCTCGTTGACCGGCCTCGCGTCCGAAAAGCTGGCAGAGGCCAAGGAATCGCACAGCGGGCGGGCCGCCCACACCATCCACGGTGGCCACAGCCACGAACTTCGGCAGACCGTGCTGGCTTTGCTTGGCGGCCATGAGCTTTCCGAGCACGACGGCCCCGCGGAGGCAACGCTGCAGGTGCTGCAGGGCCACGTGCGGATGACCGCCGGCGACGACGCCTGGGAGGGCAAGACCGGCGACTATGTCGCGATCCCGACGGAACGGCACGCCCTGCACGCGGTCGAGGATTCGGTGGTCATGCTGACCGTCCTCAAGACCATCCCGTCGGCTCACTAGCCGATGCTTTCCACGCCCTGGTCACGGGACTTCGGGCTGCGGGTACCGATCGTCAACGCGCCGATGGGCGGGGTCGCCGGTGGCCGGCTGGCCGCGGCGGTCACGGCCGCGGGCGGTCTGGGCATGGTCGGCATGGGCAGTGTCGCGACGAGGGAACTGCTCAGGACCCAGCTGGAGCACGTGCGGGGCAGGTTCGGCATCGGCCTGGTCGATTGGGTGATGCGCACCGAGGCGGGCCTGCTGGACGACGCCCTGGCCGCGCGGCCGGCGCTGCTGTCGGTCAGTTTCGGCACCGACTGGTCATGGGTCGCCAAAGCCCACGATGCCGGAATCCCGACCGCCACCCAGGTGTACGACGGCCTCGGGGCGCGACAGGCGGCCGATGCCGGCGTCGACATCCTGGTGGCCCGCGGCTCGGAGGGCGGCGGGCACGGTGAGACGAAGCTCGCGACCCTGCCGTTGCTCGACACCGTGCTGGATGCCGTCTCGGTGCCGGTGCTCGCCGGCGGCGGGGTCGCGTCGGCGCGCAGCCTGGCCGCCGTGCTGGCCGCCGGGGCGAGCGGCGCGTGGGTGGGCACCCGCCTGGCCGCCTGTCCCGAGGCGCTCTCCGGCGACGGCAGCCGCCGCGCACTGATCGCGGCCCGGGCCACCGACACCGCGGTCACCCGGGCCTTCGACGTCGCCCAGGCCCGGCCGTGGCCCGCGCGATTCCCGTCGCGGGTGCTGACCAACGACTTCGTCGAGCGCTGGACCGGCAACGAGGACGCGCTCAACCCGCAGGCCTGCGACGAACTGGCGGCGTCCATCGCGGCCGACGACCGCCGGGTCGCCCCGGTGGACGCCGGTCAGGGCGTCGGGATGATCCGCGACGACGCTTCGGTGGCCGAGGTGATCGACGAAATGTGTTCGGGTGCAGAGCGTTTGCTGTCCGGCTGGGGTGGGTAGCGGCCGGGCTACCCGTCGCCCGGGGTCAGCACGACGCAACAGCGGTCCTGCCCGGGGCATAGCCGGGCGTCGGGCCCGTGCGGCGCCAGGGCGTCGGCCACGCCGGTGATGAGTGCGTGGTTCATGTTGCAGGCCAACTCGGTCTGCTCCCGGGCGAGCGCGTGGAATGGGCAGTTGGCGAGTTCGATCCGGCGCCCCACTGTGTGGGGTTCGTAGCCGTACCTGCTCAAGACCTTGACCGCGGCCTTGAGCCCGGCCGCCGCATTGCCGGGCCGGCGCGTCGTCGCTGCGATGGTCCGTCCGTAGTCGCGCGCAACCCCGTTGAGGACCTCGACAACGGGCTCGCCCGTGCTGGCGGACTCCGCGATCGCCGTCGCCATCAGCCGTCCCGCCAATTCGTACTCGCGCTGGGGGAGGCTGACGGCGATGTCACGGCGCGCGCGGCGATACAGCTTCGATGTCCGTCCCGCGCCCGGGCCGGACCGGCCGGTCACACGTGCGTAGTCGCTTTCCAGCAGTCCGTCGGCGGTTAACCGATCCAGATGAAACTTGGCCTGGTGGTGGGCGATCCCCACCGCATCGGCCGCCTGGTCGCGGCTCACCGGGGCCGATTGTGCGCACACATATCGGTAGAGCTCGCGGCGCACCGGGTCGGCGAGCGCCCCGATGCCGGCGGCGTCGCGTTCCAGGGGGTCGTCGTCGAAGTCCACGGCCATTTCTAACAGATAAAACTCTTGACGCTACAGTCTATCGATTCTAACGTTCAGATTATTATCTGTTAGAAGGAGGCGAATATGAACACAACCGACGCGACCCCCACGTTCGCGGCCCAGCTGAAGGATCCCGCGCTGTCGGCGTACTACGCCCTGCGCACCGTTTTCACCATCGCGCCCATCGTTTTCGGGCTGGACAAGTTCTTCAACGTGTTGACTCACCCGCATCACTGGAGCATGTACCTGGCCCGCTGGATCGACGACTTGGTGCCCGGTACGGCCGACCAATGCATGTACCTGGTGGGCGTCATCGAGATCGTGGCCGGCGTGCTGGTCGCCGTGGCCCCGCGGTTCGGCGCCTGGGTGGTCGCGGCATGGCTGGCCGGAATCATCATCGACCTGGTCACCGGGCCGGGTTTCTACGACGTCGCGCTGCGGGACTTCGGACTGCTGGTGGGCGCCATCGCCCTGGCCCGGCTGGCGCAGGGCGTGCACAGCGGCGCCATCGGGAGCCGATGACCCCTCGGCTCAGACGCCGCGCAGATAGCGTTTGGCGATGACACGCTGGGCCACCGACACCACCGGCCCCGCGGCCTTGCTCCACCAGGTGGCCGGCCGCGAGAAAGCCGTCACCTCCGCGAACACCGCGGAGGTGACGGGGTCATGCCGGACGACGAAGCGTTCCTCACCAGACTCCGGGTGTCCGGGCAGCGTGCCGTAGGCGAATCCGCGGATGTCGGGTTCGTCGATGACATAGACCACCCGGCACGGCGCGGGCAGGAAACCCATGCGCACCACCACCACCGTGTCGACATCGGCGACCTCGGAGCTGGCCTTGACCCGCAGGCCGGCCCCGTGCTGCATGCCCCAGCGCATGACGGCGTGGGCCGCTTGCTCGAAGCGCTGCCGGCCGGTGCCGATCTGGCTCTCGGTGTGCAGGTGGCCGTAACCCGCGGGCAGCGTGCCGGAGGCCGTCGCTCCCACCTCGGTGTAGGTCAACGGGAGGCCCTCGAGCGCTGCTAAGTCCACCCGGCCAGCTTGCCACGCCGGGATGCGCGCCGACATTTGCGGCGTACGGTCGTAAAAGTGACCGCACAGAACTCGAAAACCGTTGCAGAAGCGTCCGGAACGTTCACCCTCGGCGGCGACCTGACCGTCAACCGGCTCGGGTTCGGCGCCATGCGCCTGACCGGGAAGGGCGTCTGGGGGCCGCCGGCTGACCGCGACGAGGCCGTCAGGGTGTTGCGGCGCGCCGTCGAACTCGGCGTGAACTTCATCGACACCGCCGACTCCTACGGCCCCTACATCGCCGAGGAGATCATTCGCGAGGCGCTGCACCCGTACGACGGGCTGGTCATCGCGACCAAGGCGGGCCTGCTGCGCACCGGACCGGACGTCTGGATCCCGCTGGGCAACCCGAGCTATCTGCGCCAGGAATGCGAGATGAGCCTGCGCCGCCTCGGCGTCGACACCATCGACCTGTTCCAGCTGCACCGCATCGACCGCGACTTCCCGCTGGCCGATCAGGTGGGCGAGCTGCTGACGCTGAAGAACGAAGGCAAGATCCGCCACATCGGCCTGTCGGAGGTCAACGTCGACCAACTGGCGGAGGCCCAGAAGATCACCGAGATCGTCTCGGTGCAGAACATGTACAACCTGTCCGCCCGGGGCGCCGAACCGCTGCTGGACGCCGCGACCGAGCAGGGCATCGGGTTCATCCCGTGGTTCCCGCTGGCGGCCGGGCCGCTGGCCGCCGCCGACGGCCCGCTGCAGCGCATCGCCGCCGAGCACGACGCGAGCCCGTCGCAACTCGCGCTGGCCTGGTTGCTGAAGCGGTCGCCGGTGATGCTGCCGATTCCGGGCACGTCGAAGGTGACGCACCTGGAGGAGAACGTCGCCGCGGCCCAGATCGAGCTGAGCGACGACGAGTTCGAGGCGCTGTCGACTGCCGGAGGTCAGAAAACCGTCTGACCGCCGGATACGGTGTCCGGGTGACCAGCGGACAGGCCGGGCATCCCGGCGGTGGGTTCAATCCGCCGGAGCCGACGACCAAGGGCGGCCCCGACTACGGCCGGTTCATCGACGCCGTGCGCACCCTGCAGGACCACGCCCGAGCCGTGGACGCGCCCGACGCGGTGATCACCGAGGCCGCCGACCTGCTGGACAAGGTGTCGGCGCTATTGAGCCCGTTCGACGCCGACGAATGGAACTCCCCGTCGGGGCGCCGGATGGACCTGCCGATGCGCGGCAACATCCTGAGCGTGCCCATGAAGGCCCGCAAGACCGATGACGGCCGCATCCAGGGCTCGGCCCGATTCGCCCGGTTCCATCTCGGCCGCAACGGCGCCGTGCACGGCGGATGCCTGGGGATGCTGTTCGACAGCGTGCTCGGGTTGACGTCCTCGGTGCTGACCGGGGGCCCCTACCAGCGCACCGCGTACCTGAAGATCGACTACCGCCACATCGTGCCGATCGAGAAGGAACTGCAGTTCGACGCCGGCGTCGACCGGGTGGACGGGCGCAAGATCTTCGTCTCCGGCCGGTTGACCGACGGCGAGACGCTGCTGACCGAAGCCGACGCCCTGTTCGTTCGGCTCAAGCCCGGTCAGCCCTGACGGCCCAGCAGGCGCCACAGGTCGTCGGCGTCGGCGTCAATCGCCGCCGAGATGTCCTCAGACCGCTCTTGGCCCCACACCGCAGGTCCACTGCCCAAAAGCTTTTCGCGGCTGACCGCGTCGGGACCGGTTTTCACATTGCCGGCTCCGCCGTGCGGAACACCGCATTCGGCCGCCAACTCCCGGCCGCCGCGCAACCTCACCCGCACCCGGGCGGGGAACGTCATGGTGAATGCGTCGAGTGCTGCCGGCGCCCACAACTGTCCTGTCGCCGCTCGCCCGGTCGCGCCGATTCCACCGTCTCGCAGGGCGCGGAGCAGAGCGATGCCGTCGCCGAGGGCGAAGCGAACGCCCTTGTGTTCCCGGCGAGTTCGCCGGAGGGCGCCGAGCAGTCGGCGCGTCGGCGTCCCGGCCATCATGGCGCGAACCGGAAGAAGCGGTGCCATCGCTTGGGCCGTTCGCAGGGTGAGCGACCAGTCGTGCCGCAACGACACCCGGGCGGCGACCTCGGCGAGCTCGCGGTGGTGGCCGGCCAGCCATTCCTCGTTGACTTCGTCCGGTGTGAGCCGCCCGGCAACAAGCGTGGCCGCCACGGTCCACGGGATCGAGAAGTTGATGGTCACCGGTGTGGGCACGCGGCCGCCCGTGTACCCCTGCGACATGGCATCCATCCCGCAGGTCAGCACGCCCGCATCGACGACCACCGACTCGACTTCGGCGGCCGGCGGCGGCCCGAGCTCGTGCAGCGCGTCGACGGTCGTATCGACATAAGCGCAGCCCGGATACCGCTTGACGCTCAGAGTCCGTGTCGCCCAACCGGAGCCGAGCCCACCCAGCAGTGCGGGCAGCGGCGCGTAGGAGAACGCATCGAAGAAGCCCTGCGGGTGGTCGAGGGCGTCCAGCGGACCGGTGACGCCGTTGGCGGCGAGTCGCGCGGCCCGGACGCCGGCCACAGTCGGTTCCGCGGCCGTCAGCAGCTTCGAATCGGGGGCCATGAAGCCCGGCACAGTGGGGCGCGGAGCCTGGTAGAGGGCAAGCGCCAGGGCATGCGCCATCCGTCCCGCATCGAGTCCGAGCAGCCGCCCAGCGCTGACGGCGGCTCCGGCGGCATGCACGAACGACCACAACTGACCATTGAGCGGCCCGAGCAGGCAGGCGCCGCCCAAGCGGGCCTCGAGCTCGTTGGCCGCCACCTGGGCGGTGAGTTGCTCGGCCGCCGAGGCGCCGGTCTCGGCGGCCAGGAGTACCGGTACCCAGACGGCGGAGTGGCCGGCGTGAGCGAAGCACATGTAGTCGTCGAAGTCGAGCGCGATCGACAACGCGGCCGCGGCGTACAGGGCGTCGTCGACGGCAACGGAACGGCGCAATCCCGGCACCACCGCAGGGCCCTCGCCGGCCCAGCTTTCGACGCCGCCGAGCACGCGCCGCGACGCGACGTCACCGGCCGATGCGGCCGTGGCCGCGAACACGGATCGGCGTTGGGTACGGCACAGGTCGACCACCGCGTCGGGGACATCGTCGAGACGAAGGTCAGCGGCCCACCCGGCCAACCGTTCGATGGTGGTGACCACGCAGGCACGGTAGGCGCACTTCGATCGAGGGGTCAATCGGTGTGGCCCGGCGGTGTGGGGTGGCGGTCGGCCACACGGATAGCATGGTCGCGATCGTTCCGACATGCCCAAGCCTGGAGAATTCACCCGATGAGCGCCGCCGCACAGCCCACCCCGCAGGCCGATGGCGGCGACCCGCAGCGCCCGGCCGAGCCGGGCTTGCGATCGCCGCAGGCCCCGATCCGGGTTCCTGCCGGCACTACGGCGGGCGCCGCGGTCCGCGAGGCGGGGCTGCCGGGCCGGGGGGCGCCGGACGCGGTCGTGGTGGTGCGCGACGCCGACGGCAAGCTGCGCGACCTGAGCTGGGTGCCCGACGCCGACGTCGAGGTCGTGCCCGTCGCCGCCAACACCGACGAGGGCCGCAGCGTCATCCGGCATTCGGCCGCGCACGTGTTGGCCCAGGCCGTCCAGGGAATGTTCCCCCACGCCAAGTTGGGGATCGGGCCGCCCATCACCGATGGCTTCTACTACGACTTCGACGTGGCCGAGCCGTTCACCCCCGAGGATCTGGCGGCGCTGGAGAAGCGGATGCGCCAGATCGTCAAAGACGGACAGCTGTTCGAGCGCCGCGTCTACGAGTCCAAGGACCAGGCGCGCGCGGAGTTGGCCGACGAGCCCTACAAGCTCGAACTCGTCGACGACAAGTCCGTCGGAACCGAGCACATGGCCGAAATAATGGAGGTAGGCGGCGACGAGCTCACCGCCTACGACAACCTCAATCCCCGCACCCGCGAACGGGTTTGGGGCGACCTGTGTCGCGGGCCGCACATCCCCACCACCAAGCACATCCCGGCGTTCAAGCTGACTCGCAGCTCGGCCGCCTACTGGCGCGGCGACCAGCAAAACGCCAGCCTGCAGCGCATCTACGGCACCGCATGGGAATCGCAGGAGGCGCTGGACCGCCACCTCGAGCTGATCGCCGAAGCCCAGCGGCGCGACCACCGCAAGCTGGGCGCCGAGCTGGACCTGTTCAGCTTCCCCGACGAGATCGGTTCCGGGCTGGCCGTTTTCCACCCCAAGGGCGGCATTATCCGGCGCGAACTGGAGGAGTACTCGCGACGCGAGCACGAGCTGGCGGGCTACGAGTTCGTCAACACCCCGCACATCACCAAAGAACAGCTCTACGTCACGTCGGGGCACCTGGAGTGGTACGCCGACGGCATGTATCCGCCAATGCACCTCGACGCCGAGTTCAACCCGGACGGCACGGTACGCAAGCCCGGCCAGGACTACTACCTCAAGCCGATGAACTGCCCGATGCACCACCTGATCTATCGGTCACTGGGACGGTCGTACCGCGAGCTTCCGTTGCGGCTCTTCGAGTTCGGCAGCGTCTACCGTTACGAGAAGTCGGGTGTGGTGCACGGGCTGACCCGGGTGCGGGGCATGACCCAGGACGACGCCCACATCTACTGCACGCGCGAGCAGATGCGCGTTGAGCTGGCCTCGCTCCTGCGTTTTGTGCTTGGCCTGCTGGCCGACTACGGGCTCAACGACTTCTATTTGGAGCTGTCCACCAAAGACCCGGAGAAGTATTCCGGCTCCGACGAGATGTGGGACGAGGCCACCGAAGTCTTGCGTGAGGTCGGCGAAGCGTCCGGCCTGGAACTGCTGCCCGACCCGGGTGGCGCCGCGTTCTATGGCCCGAAGATCTCGGTGCAGGTCAAGGATGCGCTGGGTCGCAGCTGGCAGATGTCGACCATTCAGCTTGATTTCAACATGCCGGACCGCTTCGAGCTGGAATACACCGCCGCCGACGGTTCGCGGCAGCGACCGGTGCTGATCCACCGGGCTTTGTTCGGCTCGATCGAGCGGTTCTTCGGCATCCTCACCGAGCACTATGCGGGGGCCTTCCCGGCGTGGCTGGCGCCAGTGCAGGTGGTCGGCATCCCTGTCGCGGACGAGCACGTCGACTATCTGTATCAGGTTGCCGCACAATTGAAGTCACACAGGGTGCGCGTCGAGGTGGACACCAGCGACGACCGGATGGCCAAGAAGATCGTCAACCACACCAACCAGAGGGTGCCGTTCATGCTGCTGGCCGGTGACCGTGACGTCCAGGCGGGGGCGGTGAGTTTCCGCTTCGGCGACCGCACCCAGATCAACGGCGTGCCTGTCGGCGCGGCGATCGATGCCATCGTCAAGTGGATCGCTGATCGCGAGAATGCCACTCCCACGGCCGAACTCGTGAAGGTAACCGGCGGTGAGTGATCCCGACGACCGCGCCGACGACACCATCCTGGACACCGGTGTCGGCCAGAGCGACCACCTGCAACGGTTGTGGACGCCCTACCGGATGACGTATCTGGCCGAAGCGCCGATGAAGCGCGACAACGGCAAGACCGAGCAGCCGTTCACCGACATCCCGCAACTGTCCGACGAGGAAGGCCTGGTGGTCGCCCGCGGCGACTTGGTCTACGCCGTCCTCAACCTGTACCCCTACAACCCTGGGCACCTGATGGTGGTGCCGTATCGGCGGGTGTCCGAGCTCGAGGACCTCACCGTCGAGGAGAGCGCGGAACTGATGGCCTTCATACAGAAGGCTATTCGCGTCATCAAGAACGTGTCGCGGCCGCACGGCTTCAACGTCGGCCTCAATCTGGGCAGCTCGGCGGGCGGATCGCTGGCCGAACACCTGCACGTGCACGTCGTGCCGCGCTGGGGCGGCGACGCCAACTTCATCACCATCATCGGCGGGTCCAAGGTGATCCCGCAGTTGCTGCGCGAGACCCGCCGGCTGCTGGCCACGGAGTGGGCTAACCAGCCATGAGATTTGGGCGCACATGAGTAAGGTGCCGTTCCTGTCGCGAGCGGCGTTCGCGCGGCTCACCACACCGACCGCCCGGGCGTGCCTGCGGATCGGGCTGACACCGGATGCGGTCACCGTTCTGGGCACCATCGTGGCGGTGGCCGGGGCGCTGACGCTGTTCCCGATGGGCAAGCTGTTCATCGGCACGCTGGTGGTCTGGTTCTTCGTGCTGTTCGACATGCTCGACGGCGCCATGGCCCGCGAGCGCGGGGGCGGCACCCGGTTCGGTGCCGTGCTGGACGCCACGTGCGACCGGGTCAGCGACGGGGCGGTGTTCTGCGGGCTGCTGTGGTGGGCGGCATTCGGGCTGCACGACAAGCTGCTGGCGGTGGCGACGTTGATCTGCCTCGTCACGTCGCAGGTGATCTCCTACATCAAGGCGCGCGCCGAGGCCAGCGGGCTGCGCGGGGACGGCGGCCTGATCGAACGCCCGGAACGCTTGATCATCGTGCTGGTCGGCGCCGGGGTGTCGGACTTCCCGTTCGTGGCTTGGCCGCCGGCGCTGCCGGTGGCGATGTGGCTGCTGGCGGCGGCCAGCGTGGTCACCTGCGTGCAGCGGCTGCACACGGTGCGGACCTCGCCCGGCGCGACGGAGCGCATGCCGTGATTCCGGGCACGAATCTGATCAGCGCGCCCCGCCGGATGGTGTCCGGCACCGCGAGCGACTGGGCGTACGCGGCCGGGTGGATGGCGGTGCGGGCGATGCCCGAATTCGCGGCGCGCACCGCGTTCGCGGCGGGGGCACGCTATGCCGCCCGCGGCGGCGGCCCCGAGCAGCTGCGCAAGAACCTGGCCCGCGTCATCGGCGCGCCGCCGGCCGAGGTGCCCGACGCGCTGATGCGGGCCTCGCTGGCGTCCTACGCCCGCTACTGGCGCGAGGCATTCCGCCTGCCGTCGATGGATCAGCGGGAGCTGGGCCGCCGGCTCGAGGAGACGACTCAGGGCGCGCACAATTTGGATACCGCGCTGGCCGCCGGCCGCGGCGCTATCGTGGCGTTGCCGCATAGCGGCAACTGGGACATGGCCGGGGTGTGGTTTGTGCAGACGCGCGGCACTTTCAGCACGGTCGCCGAGCGACTCAAGCCCGAGTCGCTCTACCGGCGTTTCATCGACTATCGCGAGGGCCTCGGCTTCGAAGTGCTGCCGCTCTCCGGCGGCGAACGACCGCCGTTCGAGGTGCTGTGCGAGCGGCTGCGGAACAACGGGCTGGTGTGCCTGATGGCCGAGCGTGACCTCACCCGCACCGGTGTTGAGGTCGACTTCTTCGGCGAACCCACCCGGATGCCTGCGGGGCCGGCGAAGCTCGCGATCGAAACCGGGGCCACCCTGGTGTCGGCGCACTGCTGGTTCGAGGGCGACGGCTGGGGCATCGACGTGGCCAGTCCGGTGGACACCAGCAGCGGCGACGTCGCTGCTATCACCCAGGCGCTGGCCGACCGCTTCGCGGTGAACATCGCCGCCCATCCCGAGGACTGGCACATGCTGCAACCCCAGTGGCTGGCCGACCTGTCCGACGCTAAACGGGCGCGCCTCCGGGAGACCTGATGCGAATCGGGATGGTGTGCCCCTACTCGTTCGACGTGCCGGGCGGGGTGCAGTCGCACGTCCTGCAGCTGGCCGAGGTGATGCGCCGCCGCGGGCACGAGGTGAGCGTGCTGGCGCCGGCGTCGCCGCAAGCGGTCTTACCCGACTACGTCGTCTCGGCCGGCAAGGCCGTTCCGATTCCGTACAACGGCTCGGTGGCCCGGCTGCGGTTCGGCCCGGCGACGCACCGCAAGGTCAAAAAGTGGCTTGCCGAGGGCGATTTCGACGTCCTGCACCTACATGAGCCCAACGCGCCGAGCCTGTCGATGCTGGCCCTCAACATCGCGGAAGGGCCCATCGTCGCGACGTTTCACACCTCGACCACCAAGTCGCTGACGCTGACCGTCTTCCAGGGCATCCTGCGGCCGATGCACGAAAAGATCGTCGGGCGGATCGCGGTGTCGGACCTGGCCCGCCGCTGGCAGATGGAGGCCCTGGGCACCGACGCGGTCGAGATACCCAACGGGGTCGACGTCGACTCGTTCGCCTCCGCACCGCTGCTGGACGGCTACCCGCGGCCCGGCAAGACGGTGCTGTTCTTGGGCCGCTACGACGAGCCGCGCAAGGGGATGTCGGTCCTGCTCGATGCGCTGCCCAGGGTGGTTGAGCGCTTCCCGGACGTGCAACTGCTCATCGTCGGCCGCGGCGATGAGGACGAATTACGTGGCCAGGCAGGCGAACTGGTGAAGCACATGCGCTTCTTGGGTCAGGTCGACGATGCCGGGAAGGCGTCGGCGATGCGCAGCGCCGATGTGTACTGCGCGCCGCACGTCGGCGGCGAGAGCTTCGGCATCGTTCTGGTCGAGGCCATGGCCGCCGGCACCGCGGTGGTGGCCAGCGACCTGGACGCCTTTCGGCGGGTGCTGCTCGACGGCGAGGTGGGCTGCCTGGTGCCCGTCGGTGACGGCGCTGCGCTCGCGGGCGCCCTGGTTTCGGTGCTAGAAAACGATGTGCTGCGCGAACGCTTTGTGGCCGCCGGTTCGGCGGCCGTCCAGCGCTACGACTGGTCGGTGGTGGCCAGCCAGATCATGCGGGTCTACGAGACGGTCGCCGCGTCCGGCGCCAAGGTCGAGGTGGCCGGCTGATGACGTGGATGGCCGCCATCGCGGTGCTGGTCGGGCTGCTGGCCATCGTGGGCGCCTGGGCGTATCAGACGGCGAATCGGCTGGACCGGCTGCACGTTCGCTACGACCTGTCGTGGCAGGCGCTCGACGGGGCGTTGGCGCGGCGCGCGGTGGTCGCCCGGGCGGTCGCCATCGACGCGTACGGCGGCGCCTCCGAGGGCAGGCGGCTGGCCGCGCTGGCCGACGCCGCCGAGGCCGCGCCGCGGCAGGACCGCGAGGCGTGCGAGAACCAGCTGTCGGCCGCGCTGGCGATCGTCGACCCGGCGTCGCTGCCGGCCGGGCTGATCGCTGAGCTGGCCGACGCCGAGGCCCGGGTGCTGCTGGCCCGCCGCTTCCACAACGACGCGGTCCGCGACACCCTTGCACTGCGCGAGCGATTCCTGGTCCGAACTCTTCGCCTCGGCGGGACCGCCGCGCTGCCCAGCTATTTCGAAATCGTCGAGCGGCCGCACGCGTTGGCCCACGGCGACCACGGGGTGCTGAACCACCGCACGTCGGCGCGCGTCGTGCTGCTCGACGAGACGGGCTCGGTGCTGCTGCTGCGCGGTTCGGATCCGGCGATCGGCCGTGACCCACTCAAGAACGACGCGCCGAAATGGTGGATCACCGTCGGTGGAGAGGTGCGCAAGGGGGAGCGGTTGGCCGAGGCCGCCGCCCGGGAATTGGCCGAAGAGACCGGACTGCGGGTCGCGCCCGGCGAGATGGTCGGCCCCGTCTGGCGGCGCGACGAGGTGTTCGAGTTCAACGGCTCCCTGATCGACAGTGAAGAGTTCTATTTCGTCTACCGCACCCGCCGGTTCGAGCCCTCCGATGCGGGCCGAACGAACCTGGAACACAGCTACATCCACGGTCACCGCTGGTGCGATGCCGCGGACATCCTCCGGCTGGCGGCGGCCGGCGAGACGGTGTACCCGATGCAGCTCTTTGAACTGCTCAACGACGCGGCCGCGCTGGCCGGCGGCCGGGTCCCGGGCCCGCTGCAATCCATCCGCTGACCGCTAGAACCCGTCGATCGCGACATGGAGGTCGGGCGGCAGGTTCAACCCCGCGGCCAGCGACTCGGGCGGCAGGCCCAACCCTGCGGACAGTGATTCCGGAATCGCCTGCGCGGCGACCGGGCTCAGGCCACCGGCAACGGTGACCGAGAGGGTCTGGAACGGTCCGGGAAGGCCGGTGGCGTAACCGAAGTCGACAAACGGCCGCAGGAAGGGCTGGAGCAGGTCGGCCAGCGGGTTGCCGAAGACGGGGATCAGGCGCAGCGGGTCCAGCAGGGGCAGGTTCTGCGTGGGAATCAGGTAGTAGGTCGTCATGCCGATGTGCGTCTGGATGGCCGTGGCCACCTGCGCCGCGCTCAGGGTCGGGTAGGTCCCGTGCAGGTAGGGGAAGCCCAACAGGGCGTTGAGGTCGGCCGCAATGTTGAAGATCGACCGCGGGAAGTAGGCGACGGGGTCGTATTGCAGCGTGTAGATGGCGGTCTGGTAGAGGGTGTCCACCGGGGTCACGACGTGAAACGCCCCGAAGCCGGGGATGAAGTGCGTCAGGATGCCCGTGCCCGGAACGTTCGGGTCGGAGAGCAACACGAACGACAGCAGGTCCGAACTCGGCCGGATGGCTGCGGGCAGGGCGTCCAGATAGCGCATTTCCAGGGTGGCGATGGTGGCGCTTTGCGAATAGCCCAGTACGACAACATGATTGCCTGCGCCGGTTTCGGTCAGGATCGCATTGTTCAGTATCGTCACGCCCTGTCGGACCGACTGGCCGAACGTTTCGCTCGTGAGGCCGGTGACGGGCCAGAAGTCCTCCGGCGTGGTCAGGCCCTCCGGCGTATAGCCGGGGTAATGCGGCGCGATGTAGGTGTTGTAGACCGAGGTCACATAGGAGGGGGTGGGTTGCGGGTTTCCGGTGCCGCCCATGATCAACGCCACGTTGGTCGACGACGTCGTCGTCGGGGCGCTCGGCGCTTGGCTCGCCAGGCTCAAGCCTCCGCTCACCGTCTGCTGCGAGGGCAGCGCGGGCGTCAGTTGCGCGGCGGCCGCGTTGGAAGCCTCGGCTTGGGCGTACGAATCGCTGCTATCGATCAACGTCTGCACGAACCGCTGGTGAAACGCCTCCGCGCGGGCGGCGACCTCCTGGTAGCTCTGGCCGTACGCGGCGAACAGAGCCGCGGTGCGCAGCGATACCGCATCCGCGGCCGGGGGGAACACCATGGTCGTCGGGGTGGCCGCCGCCCCGTCGGCGGCGGCGATCGCCGAACCGATTCCCTGCAAATCGCCGGCGGCCGCCGTCAACGTGTCCGGGGCCGTGATCACGAACGACATCGCATCGCCGCCTGACTACCCGACCACCGGGCGCGCCACCACGCCGGAGCGCGAAGCCTCGGCCGCTGGGGTAACCCCGGCCACCCCGCGCCCACCCGTGCTCACCGCGGGCTTGAATGGCACCCTCGGCAGGCTGGGCGTCACCTGGCTCACCCCGGTGGCCGGCAACCCGGCAACCGGCCCAGTTGACGGGGTCGCCTGCACCTCGGTGGTCCAGCTCGGCGGAACCGACAGCGCCCCAACGGAACCCGCCCTCCCGAGGTCCGCCAACACCGCGGGGGCGCCGAGCTGGGACGGGCTCGTCGTCCCGACAGCCGAACCGGCGGATGCCAACACAGAACCCATCGACGGCATGCCGCCGAGGGCGCCGCTCATCAACGGGTTGGCGCCACCCATGAACTGGCCCACGAGCTGGCTCATCAGCATGCTCATGGGTTGCAGAGCGAACTCGCCGCCCATCGAGAGCATCTCCAGCGGCGACAACCCCGAGGCCGACGACGGCGAGAGTCCGAACGACTGAAACAGCGACGACATCAGCTGGGCGTCCGACATGACCGATTGCGTCTGGGTCGCCGCCGAATCCGCGGCGGTCGCGAGGCTGTCGACGGCCTGAGGGGCGGCGCCGAGACCGTCGGGCGGTTCGTTGAAGGACGTCAGCTGGGCGGCCGCCGCCAGCGTGGCGGCATCGTAGGCGGACATCGCGGCGGCGTCCTGGGCCCACATCTCGGCGTATTGCGCTTCGGTGGCCATGATCGCGGGAGTGTTCTGACCGAAGAAGTTCGTCGCGATCAGGGCGGCCAACTGGGCGCGGTTGGCGGCGATCACGGGCGGCGGCACCGTCATCGCGAACGCCGCCTCGTAGGCGGCCGCTGCGGCCATCGCCTGGGTCGACACCTGCTCGGCCTGCAGCGCGGTCGCCGCCAACCAGGTGACGAAGGGGCTGGCGGCGGCCGCCATCGCCACGGCCGACGGGCCCAGCCACGGCCCGCCCGTCAACGCCGCGATCACCGTCGCATACGACGACGCCGCCCAACCCAACTCGGCGGCCAGCCCCGCCCACGCGGACGCGGCGGCCAGCACGGACCCCGCGCCGGGACCGGCATACATCAGACCGGAGTTGATCTCGGGCGGCAGCAGCCCAAAATCCGGCACCATCCCGACCCCTCCTCAGCCCGGTCGACGGCCGCCGTCCCGCAACTACGTGGCCCCGCTACACGTCCCACCGCTCAACGATGTGAGCAAAGTAACGATGAAGTGTCTAGCAAGGCGTCGATTTCGGGGCCTAGGGCCAATCGGCCCTTTTGGCTCGGCGGTTGGCAAATTCGTGTCGCGCGCCCCACTAGACTGGGGCGACAACGGTTGAAGGAGATCAGCAGTGGACACCGCCGCGTCACCCAACGGCAGCGGACGAACCGGGACCGCGCGCGTCAAGCGCGGCATGGCCGAGATGCTCAAGGGCGGCGTCATCATGGACGTCGTCACGCCGGAGCAGGCCCGCATCGCGGAGGCTGCCGGCGCCGTCGCCGTGATGGCGCTGGAGCGGGTGCCCGCCGACATCCGCGCTCAGGGCGGCGTGTCGCGGATGAGCGACCCCGACATGATCGAGGGCATCATCGCCGCGGTGACCATCCCGGTGATGGCCAAGGCGCGCATCGGGCATTTCGTCGAGGCGCAGATCCTGCAGAGCCTCGGCGTCGACTACGTCGACGAGTCCGAGGTGCTGACCCCCGCGGACTACACCCACCACATCGACAAGTGGAAGTTCACCGTCCCGTTCGTGTGCGGGGCGACCAACCTGGGCGAGGCCCTGCGCCGCATCAGCGAGGGCGCGGCGATGATCCGGTCCAAGGGCGAGGCGGGCACCGGTGACGTCTCCAACGCGACCACGCACATGCGGGCGATCGGCGGTGAGATCCGCCGGCTGACCTCACTGTCGGAAGACGAATTGTACGTGGCCGCAAAGGAATTGCGGGCGCCCTACGACCTCGTCGTCGAGGTGGCCCGGGCCGGCAAGCTACCGGTCACCCTGTTCACCGCCGGCGGCATCGCCACCCCGGCCGACGCGGCCATGATGATGCAACTGGGCGCCGAGGGCGTCTTCGTCGGCTCCGGGATCTTCAAGTCGGGCGATCCCGCGCAGCGCGCCGCGGCCATCGTCAAGGCCACCACCTTCTACGACGATCCCGACGTGCTGGCCAAGGTGTCGCGCGGGCTGGGCGAGCCGATGGTGGGCATCAACGTCGAGCAGATCGCGCAGCCCCATCGGCTGGCCGAACGCGGCTGGTAAGAACAGTCTGTGGCGATCGAAGAGATCCTTGATCTCGAGCAACTCGAGGTCAACATCTACCGCGGTCGGGTGTTCAGCCCTGAGTCGGGATATTTCCAGCGCACCTTCGGCGGCCACGTCGCCGGCCAGTCGCTCGTCTCGGCGGTGCGCACCGTCGACCCGCGCTACCAGGTGCACTCGTTGCACGGCTACTTCCTGCGACCCGGGGACGCCAACGAGCCGACCGTCTTCATCGTCGAACGCACCCGCGACGGCGGCTCGTTTGCCACCCGGCGGGTCAACGCGATCCAGCACGGGGAGATCATCTTCAGCATGGGGGCGTCCTTCCAGACCGACCAGGAGGGCATCCACCACCAGGACGTCATGCCGGCCGCGCCGCCGCCCGACGGGCTGCCCGGCCTGGACTCGATCAAGGTGTTCGACGACGCCGGATTCAAGCAGTTCGAGGAGTGGGACGTCTGCATCGTGCCGCGCGACCAGCTGCGGCTTTTGCCCGGAAAGGCCTCCCAGCAGCAGGTGTGGTTTCGCCACCGCGACCCGCTCCCGGACGATCCGGTGCTGCACATCTGCGCCCTGGCCTACATGAGCGACCTCACGCTGCTGGGATCGGCGCAGGTCAATCACCTCGACGTGCGCGAGCACCTGCAGGTGGCTTCGCTGGACCACGCGATGTGGTTCATGCGGGCGTTCCGGGCCGACGAGTGGCTGCTCTACGACCAGTCGTCGCCGTCGGCCAGCGGCGGTCGCTCGCTGTGCCAGGGCAAGATCTTCACCCAGTCCGGCGAGATGGTGGCGGCGGTCATGCAGGAGGGGCTGACCCGCTTCCAGCGCGGATTCCAGCCGTGAGCGGTCCCCGAATCGGGGTGCTGGCGCTGCAGGGGGACACCCGCGAACACCTGGCCGCGCTGGACGAGGCCGGGGCCGAGGCGATGCCGGTGCGGCGCCGCGAAGAGCTGGAGAAGGTCGACGGGCTCGTCATTCCCGGTGGTGAGTCCACCACCATGAGCCACCTGCTGCTCGACCTCGACCTGCTGGAGCCGCTGCGCGGGCTGCTGGCCGACGGGCTGCCCGCCTACGGTGCGTGCGCAGGCATGATCCTGCTGGCCAGCGAGATCCTTGACGCCGGCGCGGGCGGCCGGCAGGCCCTGCCGCTGCGTGCGATCGATATGACGGTGCGCCGCAACGCCTTTGGACGTCAGGTCGATTCGTTCGAGGGCGACATACCGTTCGCCGGTCTGGACGGCCCGGTGCGCGCGGTGTTCATCCGCGCCCCGTGGGTCGAGCGCGCCGGTGCCGACGTGCAGGTGCTGGCCGAGGCGTCGGGGCACACGGTCGCGGTGCGGCAGGGCGCCAAGCTGGCGACGGCCTTTCACCCCGAGATGACTGGCGATCGCCGCGTCCACCAGCTGTTCGTGGACATCGTCAACGGCGTCGCCTGAAACCCATCAGTCGCACCGGTGCCCGGGTTCTTGTGACGACTGGGGCCTCTGGGCCGCAAGGGGAACGGTCCGTCGGGCGGGGCCGGGCGTGCACGTAGACTCGTCTGGCGAACTTTCGAAGACAGAAGAGGTAAGAGACACCGATGAGCGGCCATTCCAAGTGGGCCACCACCAAGCACCAGAAGGCCGTCAAGGACGCGCGCCGGGGCAAGGAGTTCGCCCGGCTGATCAAGAACATCGAAGTCGCCGCCCGTACCGGCGGCGGGGACCCGGCGGGCAACCCGACCCTCTACGACGCCATCCAGAAGGCGAAGAAGACGTCGGTGCCCAACGACAACATCGAGCGCGCCCGGAAGCGCGGTGCCGGCGAGGAAGCCGGCGGCGCCGACTACCAGACGATCATGTACGAGGGTTACGGGCCCAACGGCGTGGCGGTGTTGATCGAGTGCCTGACCGACAACCGCAACCGTGCCGCCAGCGAGGTGCGGGTGGCGATGACCCGCAACGGCGGAACCATGGCGGACCCCGGGTCGGTCGCCTATCTGTTTTCCCGCAAGGGCGTCGTCACGCTGGAGAAGAACGGGCTCACTGAAGACGACGTGCTGACGGCGGTCCTCGACGCCGGCGCCGAGGACGTCAACGACCTCGGCGAGAGCTTCGAGGTCATCTCGGAGCCGACGGATCTGGTCGCCGTGCGAACCGCTCTGCAGGACGCCGGCATCGACTACGAGTCCGCCGAGGCCAGCTTCCAGCCCTCGGTCAGCGTGCCGGTGGACGTCGACGGCGCCCGGAAAGTGGTCAAGCTGGTCGACGCCCTGGAAGACAGCGACGACGTCCAGAACGTGTGGACCAACGTCGATTTGTCCGACGAGGTTTTGGCCGCCCTCGACGAGGACTAGTCACCGTCGGCTAGCTAGTCGTATCCGTGCCGCATGTCCTCGACGATGCGCGGATTGTCCAGCGTCGAAGGCTCAAGCGGGCGGGGCCGGGTGTCGTCGGGAAACACCGTGGCGGCGTCGAGGACGTGCTGGTTGAGGAAGCGCAGCGGCGGCGCGTTGGGCGGCACCACGGGTGTGGGGGCGCTGCCCCCGCGGCGCGCCAGGACGAAACCCCAGTCCCCGAACGTCGGCACGTACACGTGGTACGGCGTCACCGCGTAGCCGGCCGCCCGGATCGAGGAGGCGGTCCGCCAGAACGCCGTCTGCGTCGAGAACGGGCTGCCCGACTGCACCACCATGAGCCCGTCGGCGGCCAGCGCGTGCCCGATGAGCGCGTAGAACTCGGTCGAATACAGCCGGCCCAGGACCGGGGTGTCGGGGTCGGGAAGGTCGACGATGACGGCGTCGAAGCCCCCGGCCGGGATGACGTCCGGGTGCGGTGCGCGCAGCCAGCGCATCGCGTCGTCGATCACCACTTTGACCCGCGGGCTGTCCAGCGAACCGCCGTTGGCCGCGCGCATGGTGGTGCGCGCCAGCTGAATCACCGCGGGGTCGAGCTCCACCTGCACGATGTCGGTGATGCCCGGCTGCCGCAGCAGTTCGCGGGCCACCAGGCCGTCGCCGCCACCCAGCACGAGGACGGATCGGGCGCTGGCCCCGAGCGCGGGGTAGACCAGGCTTTCGGTGTAGCGGTACTCGTCGCGGGTGGAAAACTGCAGGCCCCCGTCGAGATACAGGCGCATGTCGTTCCCGCGCCGGGTCACCACGATCTCCTGATACGCCGAGTGCCGGTAGGCGATGATCGGATCGGCGTAGAGCCGCTGGCGGCTCGTCGTCTCGATGTCGGCCGAACGCGCCAGCAGCGTGGCCAACAGCGCGAGCGCGGCGGCCAGCGCGCACAGCGCCGCCACCAGCTGCCGGGTCGAAACGATCCGGCGCAGCACGAAGACCGCGACGACGGCCGCGGCCAGCAGGTTGACGATGCCGGTGGCCGCCGCGCCGCGGATCATGCCCAGCTGCGGCAGCAGCAGGAACGGCCAGACCAGCCCGCCCAGCAACGCGCCGAGGTAGTCGGCGGCGTTGAGGTTGGCCAGGGTCCGGCCGGTGTCGGGAGCCTGGTCTTTTTCGGGGCGTATCCGCCCCTGTTGCAGCATGGTCATCAGCAGCGGCACCTCGGCGACGACCAGCCCACCGATCAGCGCGGTGCCCACCGCCAGCATCCACATCGACTCGTCGTCGATGAAGGCGAACACCGTGTACAGCGCCGCGGCGGACAAGCCGCCGACGATGCTCAGCAGCACCTCCACCGCGATGAACGCGATGGCCGCGTGCGCCAGCAGCGGCTTGACCACCAGGGCACCCACGCCGAGCGCGGCGATGTAGCCCGCGACGATCAGCGACGTGGCGACGATCCCGCCGCCGTTGAGGCTCGCCGCCAGTGTGAGCAGCGCGAGCTCGTAGACAATGCCGGACGCCGCGCACGCCGCGACCGCGGCCAGCAGCACGGCCCGCCAGCGCAGCGAGGAATCCGCGGGCCGGCGCGCTTCCGGCGCCGGCAGATCAACCGAAGTCATGACACGGCGGCGGCCGTGACACATCCCACCGCGAGCAAGATCAGCGCCACCGCGAACGATCCCGGATGCAGCTCCGGCTCGTCGACGTGCTCGTGGAAGCTGCCAGGGATCAGCAGATGCATTGCCACCAGCGCTATTCCGAGCAGGATCACGCCCATCAGCCCGTACACCGCCACGCCGACCAGCCCCTGACCCAGCTGGCTATAGCTGTTCGCGATGGCGGTGACGATGACGACGGTCAGTGCGATGTACATCGCGCCCGCGACGACGACGGCGTTGGGTCGACGGTCGATGAACACCAGTCGGCGCAGATTGCCTGGGGTCAACACGTCGACCGCGTAGAACCCGACGAGAAGTACCGCCATGCCGACACAGAAGTACAGGATTGTCGCGACTGCGCCTTTGAAGACGGGATTGAGGTCGACGGTGCCGATCTCGACGGCGAGGTACATGGTTCTCTCCTTTGTGGTGGTGGGCCGTCACTTGGTTCCGCCGGGGCCACCCGGGGTGCCTCCGGCTCCGCCCGAGGGGGAGCCGGGGGTGAAGCCGGGGCCGAGGAAGATGAAGGCGCCGTGGCTGTATCCGGCGTTCAGGCCTTCCACGCGGATGCTGCACGGGCGGTTGCCGTCGGGGCCGACGATCACGATGTTGTTGCTGTAGCGCAGGTACTCGTTGTCGCCGTTGGCGGCCCGGGCCTGGGGTGCCTCGTATTCGGCGAGCGTGTCGGCCACGTCGTCGGGGGAACCGCTGCACTCGTAGCGCGTGCCGTTCGCGTCGTGGGCGTACTCGTGATAGTGGCCGGCGATGTAGGATCCGATGTTCTTCTGCAGCAGGATGATTCCGGGCACCAGGCAGGCGACGGCGGCCACCGCGAGCGCGCCGGCGATCACCAACAGGCGGTTGCGGCTCACGGATGCCACCGGCTCGCCGTGTGCACCACCGTGCCGCCCGACGCCACAAGGCCGGCCGGATACAGGTGCCAGGTCTGCCAGCGCCAGCCGGCGCCGTCAGGCTCGGCGGCCAACGCGGTCAGCGCGGCGTCGTCTCCGGGGAAAGAGCCGCCGAGCCAACCCTTTTCGCGCACACACCGGTCACGGAGGTCACCGGCGATGCGGCGGAAGGTTGCCTCGCCGTACGTGTCGGTGCGGGATTCCAGGGAGTAGCCGGCGGTGGCCGTGTGCTCCGGCAGGTCGACGCCGTGGCCGCGCGCCGTGCAGGAGACCTCCTCGGAGAACCGGCCCGCGGCGTGCTCGACGGTGACGACGTGCGAGGCGCCGAGCACCCCGAGCAGCAGCGCGCCACCGGCGGGGTGGGCCAGCAGGCAGGTCGCCAGGGGTGGCGGCGCGGGCGCGTTGAGGGCGAGCCCGAGGTTTTCTCCGGAGACGTCCGAAGGCGCTACGGCGAGCTGGTGAAGCGGCACCGACGCGCTCCTAGGAGGACGGGGAGGGCGGGGGTGCGGGATACACCGTCAGCTCGCCGGTAAGCACCGGCTTGCCGGTCGACACCTCCCACGGCATGCCCGGTGCCCAGCGTTCGAACGAGAGCAGCGCGGACTCGTCGGAGTTGGCGCAGTCGACGAACTCCATCTCGCCGCCCGCCGGCAGACCCGTGGTGCCCTCGGTGGTGAACGAGGCGCGACCGCGTTCGGACTCGTGAAAGGTCACCCCGTCGACGACGTATTGATCACCCGGCTGCAGCCGGATGTCCTTGCGGCTGACCCACATCGCCAGCTCGAGGCGCCCGTCGTCCTCCTCGACGCTGAACCAGATCGGCTGGTCGCCGCCCTCCAGCAGGTGCTCCCACCACACGAACGGGCCCTCGCGGTAGGTCACCGAACCGCGCACAACGTAGTCGACGCCGCCGTAGCTGACGATGGCGCCGGGGCCCAGCTGGCGGGGGCCGAACTCCGGCATCGCGTTGAACGAGAGCGGATCCTGGCGTCCGCGCGGAGGGCCCGCCTGCTTGGGACGTCGCAAAGCGATGATGAGCACCACGATGGACGCGATGAACAGCACGATCGCGATAATGACCAGCAGTGATCCCACGCGAGCCCTTCCGTTGCCACCTTGCTTGAGCGAACGTCGGCTAAAGCTAACAGCTTTTCGGCGGATTGGGCGTTGTAACCTCCCGACCGGGAATCGGGCGCCGCCGCCGCGTGTCCTCCGCGAGGAGGTCGGTCCCGCCCGCTAGGGTATCGAACAGCTGTTCTACAGGTGGGAGCGGGCAATGCGGGTGATGGGCATCGACCCCGGACTGACCCGGTGCGGGCTGTCGGTCGTGGAAACCCGGCGCGGGCGCAACGTGGTCGCGTTGGACGTCGACGTGGTGCGAACCCCGTCGGACGTGCCGTTGGCCAAGAGGTTGCTGGCCATCAGCGACGCCGTCGAGCACTGGCTGGCCACCCATCAGCCGGACGTCGTTGCCATCGAGCGGGTGTTCTCCCAACTGAACGTGTCGACCGTGATGGGCACCGCGCAGGCCGGCGGGGTGGTCGCGCTGGCGGCGGCCAAGCGTGGCATCGACGTGCACTTCCACACCCCCAGCGAGGTCAAGGCCGCCGTCACCGGCAACGGCGCCGCCGACAAGGCTCAGGTCACCGCCATGGTCACCAAAATCCTTGCGCTGCAAGCCAAGCCGACGCCAGCCGACGCCGCCGACGCGCTGGCGCTGGCGATCTGTCATTGCTGGCGGGCGCCGATGTTGGCCCGGATGGCCGCGGCCGAGGCGCTGGCCGAACAGCAGCGGCACAAGTATCTGGCCAGGCTGAAGGCCGCCCGATGATCGCCTCGGTGCGCGGTGAGGTGCTCGAGGTGGCGCTCGATCACGCGGTGATCGAGGCCGCCGGTGTCGGCTACCGGGTGAACGCGACGCCGTCGACGCTGGCGACGTTGCGCACGGGCACCGAGGCCCGGTTGATCACCGCGATGGTGGTGCGCGAGGACTCGCAGACGCTTTACGGGTTCGGCGACTCCGATACCCGCGACCTGTTCCTGACGCTGCTGACGGTGTCGGGCGTCGGGCCCCGGCTGGCGATGGCGACGCTGGCGGTGCACGACGCCGCGGCCCTGCGACAGGTGCTGCACGACAGCGATGTCGCCGCCCTGACCCGGGTTCCCGGCATCGGCAAACGCGGCGCCGAACGCATGGTGCTCGAGCTGCGCGACAAGGTCGGCGCGGTGACGGCCGCACCGGGCGGCGCACCCATGGTGAACGGGCACGCGGTCCGGGGGCCGGTGGTGGAGGCGCTGGCCGGCCTGGGCTTCGCGGTCAAGCAGGCCGAAGAGGCCACCGACAAGGTGCTGGCCGCCGAGCCGGACGCGACCACGTCCGGCGCCCTGCGCGCCGCTCTGTCGCTGCTGGGTAAGTCGAAATGACGGACGACTTCGCCGACCGCGAGCTGTCCCCGGCGCTGGCCGTCGGGGAGGGCGACATCGACGTCAGCCTGCGGCCGCGTTCGCTGCGGGAGTTCATCGGCCAGCCCCGGGTGCGCGAACAGCTGCAACTGGTGATCGAGGGCGCCAAGAACCGGGGCGGCACCCCGGATCACATCCTGCTGTCGGGCCCGCCCGGGCTGGGCAAGACGTCGCTGGCCATGATCATCGCCGCCGAACTCGGGTCGTCGTTGCGGGTGACGTCGGGTCCCGCGCTGGAACGCGCCGGTGACCTGGCCGCCATGCTGTCCAACCTGGTCGAGCACGACGTACTGTTCATCGACGAGATTCACCGCATCGCCCGGCCCGCCGAGGAAATGCTGTATCTGGCCATGGAGGACTTCCGGGTCGACGTGGTGGTGGGCAAGGGTCCCGGGGCCACGTCGATACCGCTGGAGGTGGCGCCCTTCACCCTGGTCGGCGCCACCACCCGCTCCGGTGCGCTGACCGGGCCGCTGCGCGACCGGTTCGGCTTCACCGCACACATGGACTTCTACGAGCCGGCCGAGCTGGAGCGGGTGCTGGCCCGCTCCGCCGGCATCCTGGGCATCGAGCTGGGCGCCGAGGCCGCCGAGGAGATCGCCCGTCGCTCGCGCGGCACGCCACGCATCGCCAACCGGCTGCTGCGCCGGGTCCGGGACTTCGCCGAGGTCCGCGCCGACGGGGTGATCACCCGCGACGTCGCCAAAGCCGCGTTGGCGGTCTACGACGTCGACGAACTCGGCCTGGACCGGCTCGACCGGGCAGTGCTGTCGGCGCTGACCCGCAGCTTCGGCGGCGGGCCGGTCGGGGTGTCGACGCTGGCGGTGGCCGTGGGCGAGGAGGCCACCACCGTCGAGGAGGTGTGCGAGCCGTTCCTGGTCCGCGCCGGGATGGTCGCGCGTACGCCCCGCGGCCGGGTGGCCACCGCCCAGGCGTGGACGCACCTGGGCATGAGCCCGCCGCCGGGGGTCACGGGGCTGGGCCAACCGGGCCTGTTCGACTAGCGGACCCGACCATTACCAAATCGTGACCTGTCGGACGAGCAAGTGCCCGAAGGCCCGCCGACCGCGCAGTCCGGCCCGCTCAGGCCGGCGCCACCACGGGTAATCGGGCACGGGACACCTTCGGCGCGGCCGCCGCACCGTCGCACGGCAAACGCCTGGGTGGTCCGCAGTCGGTTACGTGCGGTCCCGCAGGGGTAACCAGGGTCACAGCAGCCATACCTGGTGAAGGAGATTCTGATGAGGACCACGCGCCACGACTATGAACGCCCTCGCGCGCTGTACATGCCACGTACCCGCGGCGCGCTGACCGGGCTACTCCTTATTCTTCTGGGCGCCTGGGGGGCGTTGGTGCCGTTCTTCGGGGCCAACATCGACTGGGCCTACATGTCCGACCCGGCATGGACGTGGACCACGACCAAGGGTTGGCTCGAGGTGCTCCCCGGCGCCGCGGCCGCGGTGGGCGGCCTGCTGGTACTGCTCTCCGGCAACCGCGCGAATGCGGTGTTGGGTGGCTGGCTGGCGGTCGTCGCCGGCGCCTGGTTCATCGTCGGCCGCGCGTTCGCGCCGACACTGGGCATCGGCGACGTCGGTCAACCGATGGCGGCGACGGACGTGAAACGCGCCCTGCTCGAGATCACCTACTTCACCGGCCTGGGGGCGGTGATCGTGTTCCTGGGCGGGGCGGCCGTGGGGCGCCTGGCGGTCCGGCATGCGCGCGACGTCGTGGTGACGGAACCGGCGATGGCGGCCGACGCCGTCCCGGCGGGTGAACCGGCAATGTACGACGAGACGCGCGGCGTGACCGCGGCGCGGACGGACCGGGTGGCACCCGAGCCCCGCGGGCACGGCTTCTTCGGCCGGCGCGCCGGCGGCGGCCTGTTCCACCGGCACCACCACGCCGGCGTGTAGTGCGGTAACAGTCACGCGGGGGGCGTCGGTAGCGCTGAGCTACCGGCGCCTTTTCGCGTTTAGGACGGCTTGGGCAACCGCAAGTCGGTAAAGTCCACCCGCACGCCGAGACATGCGGATGCCTTCATCGCGCTGCAGGCCTCGACCAACGAGGAGGAGCGATGCTCACAGCCGGCCTGATATTCGCCGCACTGGCGGCGTTACTGCACGTGTACATCTTCGTGATGGAATCGTTGACCTGGACCACGCCGCGCACCCGCGCCGCATTCGGCACCACGGCCGAGGAGGCCGAGACCACCAAGCTGCTGGCTTTCAATCAAGGCTTCTACAACTTGTTCCTGGCGGTCGTGAGCGGAGTCGGTGTCGTCGCGATTGCCTTGCGGCACAACGCCGTTGGCGCCGCGTTGGTCTTCGCCGGCGTCGGGTCGATGGCCGCGGCCGCGGTGGTGCTGCTGTTGTCCGCGCCGGACAAGGCGCGGGCGGCGGTGAGCCAGGGCACCTTTCCGGTCATCGCGATCGTGCTCTTGCTCCTCGCGCTTCACTAGTAACACCCGCCTCACCAGCCCCAAAGGCCACGGGGCGCGGTGGCTTTCGCGCGCCCCATGGGTTACGACTGGAAAACGCCGGGTACCCATCTCCGGCCGGAAATAGGCCCGGTATTCAACGAGGGGATGTCATGAAATACGCAGAAGACGGCCAACCCCGCGGGCTGAGCATGCCTCGCTCGCGTGGCGCGGTCAGCGGATTGCTCCTGGTCATCTTGGGAGCTTGGGGGGCGTTAATACCGTTTGTCGGACCGCGCTTCAACTTCGCTTACACACCCGACCGGGAGTGGGCGTGGAGTACGGCCCGAGGGTGGCTCGAGGTCCTGCCGGGAGCCGCGACCGTGCTGGGCGGTCTGTTGTTGATCGTCGCCGGAAACCGGGTGGCGGCCATGCTGGGCGGATGGCTGGCGGTGCTGGCCGGCGCCTGGTTCGTCGTCGGTGGTCAGCTCGCGCCGCTGTTGGGCATCGGCTCCGCCGGTGACCCGGTCGCCGCCACCGAGCGCAAGCGCGCGGTGCTGGAGGTCACCTATTTCTCCGGACTGGGTGCCCTGATCATCTTCGTGGCCGGTGTGGCGCTGGCGCGCACCGCCGTACGCCTGGCGCGCGACGTACAGCCGTTGACGCCGGCGGACGCCGCGGCGGCGCCGGGCGTCGCCCCGTACCGGGATTCGGCATACGAGCCGGCCGAGGTGTCCTCGGGCGCGCTGACCAAGCCGCGCTCGGCGGCCGACCCGGAGCCGAAGCGGGGGTGGCGTCGCCAACGCTCGGCGTCGGGGGCCAACGCCGCGTACCTGCGCTGGCCGCACCCGCAGCAGTAACGCGTACACAAAAGCAATCGCCCGGCCCCGAACGGGGCTGGGCGATTGCTTTCTGGCGCTTTACAGCAGTCCGAGCAGCTGCAGGTCGGTGACGTACTTGACGATGGTCGGCGCCGAGACATGGGGGATGTCTTTGTCGGGGCCGATCTTCGCCTCCTGCACCGCGGCGCGGAAGCGGTCGGTCGGTGCCATCGATCCGTTGATCGGCTTCTCGGGTTTCTGGTAGTTGTGCAGCAGCGGCAGCAGCGAGTACTGGCGTTGCCGCTCGGGCAGCGTCCGCATCGCCTGTTCGAACCGCCGCAGCCAGTCGCCGTAGTCGGCGATGCGCTGGATCCCGTAGCCGGCGTCGATCAGCCAGTCGACGTACTCGTCGAGACCGATGCCATCGTCGTACGGGTTCATCACGTGGTACGTCTGGAAGCCGTCCGCTCCGGAGACGTTGTCCGGCACCTGCGCGCCCAGCGTGGAGATCGCCGAGGCGACGAACTCCACCGGCAGGCCGTCGTAGTGCGAACGCTGGCGGTTGCCCTCGGCGTCCAGTTCGTAGAACGAGCCGGGCGCGACACCGGTGGCGACCAGGCTCAGCATCAGCCGGGTGAACATGTCCGGCAGATTGAGCTGTCCCGCATAGGTGGTGTCGGCCAGGATCATGTCGCAGCGGAACACCGCGACGGGCAGGCCGCACAGGTCGTGGGCCTCGCGCAGCAGCACCTCGCCGGCCCACTTGCTGTTGCCGTAGCCGTTAGCGTAGTTGTCGTTGATCGCCCGCGTCGCGCTGATCTGGCGGACGTCGGCGTCCTCGACGAACTGGCCCGGCTTGATCTGGTCGCCGACACCGATCGTCGACACGTAGGTGTACGGCTTCAGCTTGGTGGTCAGCGCGATCCGGATCAGTTCGGCGGTGCCCAGCGCGTTGGGACCGAACAGCTCGCTGTACGGCAGCACGTGGTTGACCAGGGCGGCCGGGTCGACGATCAGGTCGACGGTGTCCGCCAGCCGCTGCCAGGTCTGCTGGTCCAGGCCGAGGTTGGCCTCGCCCTTGTCACCGGCGATGACCTCCAGGTGGTCGGCGGCCAGTTCCCGGTAGTGCGCCAGGAGCTTCGGGTCGCCGTGGGGAGAGCCGACGCCGAAGGTCTGGTCCAGCCGCGCACGCGCCTCGGCGTCGGACTTGGCGCGCACCAGGGCGATCACCTTGCCGTCCACCAGGTCCATGCGCTCGAGCCACTCCAGCGCCAGGTAGCGGCCCAGGAAGCCGGTGGCACCGGTCAGCAGCACCGTGCGCACCTCGGCGGCCGGCTTGGGCAGGTTGGGCGCCGCGGCCAGCGTCTCGGCCTCGAGGAACTTGTCCAGCGTCAGGTCGCTGGCGTGCACCTCGGTCGCGCCGCGCCCGTGCACGGCGGAGAACGTGGGCCGCTTGGTGCCCTGGCGCTCGCCCTCGATGTAGCGGGCGATGGCCGCCAGGTCGCTGGCCGGGCTGACGATGACGCCCACCGGCACGTCGATGTCGAAGATCTCGCGCAACAGGTTGCCGAACGTCAACGCCGACAACGAGTCCCCGCCGAGATCGGTGAAGTGTGCGTCCGGGGTCAACTCGGTGCTCGCCGTGCCGAGCATGGCCGCGGCGGCCCGGCTCACGGTCGCCAGCACGGGCGCGTCGGCGCCGTTGCGGCGCAGTTCGGCCAGCTCGTTGGCCTGCCCCTCGGCGAGTTCGGCGTAGAGCTGCTCGAGCCGCTCGCCGTAGTGCTGCTTCAGCTTCGGCCACGCCAGCTTGCGGATCCCGGTCAGCAGACCGTTCTCCAGGCTGAACGGTGTGGTCTCGATGATGAAGTCGCGCGGCACCTCGTAGGACTGCAGGCCGGCCTGACGCGCGACGTTCTGCAGCGAGTCGGCGATCTTTCCCTTGAGCGTGTCCAGGTCCCAGCGGCCCAGGGCCTCTTCGGTCGGCACGACGACGGCCAGCAGGTAGGGCTGCGCGCTGTTGCCGTAGACGTAGATCTGGCGCACCAGCGGGCTGTTGCCGAACTCGGCCTCCAGCTTGGCCAGGGTCACGAATTCGCCCTGCGCCAGCTTCAGCACGTTGTTGCGGCGGTCGACGTACACCAGCTTGTTGGGCGCGACCTCGGCGAACACGTCGCCGGTCCGGTAGTAGCCGTCCTCGTCGAACACGTTGGCCGTGGTCTCGGCCCGCTTGTAGTAGCCGGGGAACATGTTCTCGGTCCGCAGCAACAGCTCACCGCGGGGGTAGGGCCGGTCGGTGTCGAAGTAACCGAGGTCGGGCACGTCGACGAGCTTGTAGTCGATCACCGGCGGCCGCTGAATCTCGCCGTCGAACAGCACCATCCCGGCCTCGGTCGAGCCGTAGCCGTCCCTCAGGTGCATCTCGAGCAGCGACTCGACCCAGGTGCGCAACTCCGGGGAGGTGGGCGCCGAGCCCGTCATCGCGAAGATGAACCGCCCGCCCAGCAGGTACTGGCGCTGCTCGGTGAGCACCTCCGCTGCGACGGCCTGGCGGTCACCTCCCTCGGACAGCCGCCGCTCCACCTGGCGCTGGAACTCGCCGAACAGCGTCTCCCAGATGCGCGGCACGAAGTTCAGCTCGGTGGGCCGCACCAGCTCGAGGTCTTCCAGCAGCGTCGAGAGGTCGCTCTTGGCCGCGAAGTAGGCGGTGCCGCCGTTGCCGAGCGTGCCGTACAGGATGCCGCGGCCCATGACGTGGCTCATCGGCATGAAGTTGAGGGTGATCGACGCGGCGCTTTCCCCGAACCAGTTCCTGCTGCCCCGGCGCCAGATCTTGGCGACGTTGCTCTGGGGGTACATCGCACCCTTGGGCGCGCCGGTGCTCCCGGAGGTATAGATGAGCAGGGCCAGCGGGTCGGGCTCCTCGCTGGTCGGCAGCGGCGCGTCCGGCAGCGCCTTGCCGCGGTCGAGGACCTCGGTCAGCGTCTCCACCACCACGTTGGCCGCCGCCAGCCCCGCGCGTGCGGCTTCCAGCGCCTCGCGCTCGTCGTCGACCTCGGGGTGGTAATCGAACACCACCAGTTTCGCGGGTCGGTGGCCGCTGAGGATCAGCTCGACGGCATCGGGCAGCTGGTTGGCGCTGGCCGCGATGACGGTGGGTTCGGTCTCGGTCACGATCGGCTGCAGCGAGGTCAGCGACGCGCTGGTCTGCAGCGGGACCGAGATGGCGCTGATCGTCGCCAGCGCCATGTCGATGGTGGCGTAGTCGACGCTGTTGAAGCCCAGGACGCAGACCCGGTCACCGACCTGCACCTCGTCGTTGGCCCAGGCGCGGCCGAGCGCGGCGACCCGCTCGCCCAGCTGACGGTAGGTGACGGTCTCGAACCGGGGGAGCAGCTCGAGCCTGGTGCGCCCGGTCGCCGGGTCCGCGACGAACTCCACCACCCGGTGCGCCAGCGCCGGGCGGTCCGCATATCCCTCCATCACGGTCCGGATGACGTCCGGGAGTCGCAGCCCCGGCGTCTCCAGGGCCGCTTCGACGGCCGGGTCCGGGCGTGCGGCGGCGAACTGTGGGTCGTTTGCGGTCAGGTCCTCGATGCGGCGCTCGAGCCGCTCGTCGTGGTCGATGGTCGACATAAACAATTCCCTCGCAATGAAAAATAGTGAGACAGTTTGGCGCCAATGCGCTGACAGATAGAACGTTAGCTAAAGTAACGGTATTCCACCATGACCGCGCCCCGGCCAGTGTTGTGAGATTGCCCACGCCGCCCGGTCGAATCCCCGGTTCTAGAGGTCGCCGAGCAGCCCGCCCAAAACGTCGAGCCCCTCGCTCAGCAGCTCGTCACTGATCGTCAGCGGCGGCAGCAGCCGGATGATGTTGCCGAACATGCCGCAGGTCAACACGACGACCCCGGCCGCGTGGGCGGCGGTGGACAGCGTCCGGGTCAGCTCGGCATCGGGCTCGGCGGTCCCGGACTTCACCAACTCGATGGCGATCATGGCGCCCCGGCCACGCACATCGCCGATGCGGTCATCGCCGGCCTGCAGGCGCAACAGCGGTTCGGTGATCAGCCGTTCCAGCTGTTGGGCTCGCGCGATCAGTCCGTCACTTTCGATCGTGGTGATGGTGGCCAGTGCCGCCGCACACGCGATGGGGTTGCCGCCGAATGTGCCGCCCAAACCGCCGACGTGCGATGCGTCCATGACCTGCGCGCGCCCGGTGACCGCCGACAGCGGCAGCCCGTCGGCGATGCCCTTGGCCGTGCAGATCAGGTCGGGCTCGATACCCTCGTGCTCGCACGCGAACATCGCGCCGGTGCGCGCGAACCCGGTCTGCACCTCGTCGGCGATGAACACCACGTCGTTGTTGCGGCACCAGTCGAGCAGGGCGGGCAGGAATCCCTCGGCGGGCACGATGAACCCGCCCTCGCCGGCGATCGGCTCGATGATCACGGCGGCGAGGCTGTCGGCGCCGATCTGGCTCTCGATCACGTCGATGGCCCGGGCGGCGGCCTTCTCGCCGTCGGTCGCCAGCTCCTTGTCGAGCAGCCCGTCCCGGTACGGGTAGGACACCGGGGCGCGATAGACCTCCGGGGCGAACGGGCCGAAGCCGCTCTTGTACGGCTTGGACTTGGCGGTCAGCGCCATCGCCAGGTTGGTGCGGCCGTGGTAGGCGTGGTTGAACGCCACGACGGCGGGCTTGCGCGTGTAGGACCGGGCGATTTTGACGGCGTTCTCGACCGCCTCGGCGCCGGAATTGAACAACACCGTGCGCTTCTCGCCGGAGCCCGGCGTGATCCGGTTGAGTTCTTCGGCGACGGCGATGTACTGCTCGTACGGCACGACCATGAAGCACGTGTGGGTGAACTCGGCGACCTGTGCGCGCACCGCCTCCACCACCCGGGGCGAGGAGTTGCCGACGGTGGTCACCGCGATGCCGGAGGCCAGATCGATGAGCCGGTTGCCGTCGACGTCCTCGATGATGCCGCCGAACGCGCGCGCGACGAACACCGGCAGCGAAACGTTCACCCCGTGTGACACCGCCGCCGCGCGGCGTTTGGTGAGTTCGAGCGAAGCGGGACCGGGGATTTCGGTGACCAGCTGGCGAGTCTGCTCGAGGCCGGCCACGATTTTCTCCTCACCGCGGCGCGCCTGTCACGTCGCCACCCAAGCCTATCCGGCCGGGCACCGACGGGCCTCTGGTGCACCGCGGGGCTCGGGTGCGACCTGCGGCACTGGCACACTGGCCGTAACGAGGTGCGCGGCCTGCGGGTCGTCCCGGCACCAAATGCCCTTCGATGCCACTACGAAAAGACAGGCCCTTCATGGAGAGTTTGATCCTGTTCCTGCCCTTCCTGCTGAT